>CAZDNU010000181.1:0-7928 GCA_964506865.1 uncultured Fusobacteriales bacterium
ATCCTCGTGCAAGCTCTCTAACCCACCCACTCCAAGACTTGAAAATTTGAAAATATAGCTGGGGGGATAAGAGCCTTAAGCTCTCGGTATTCGGTTGTCACTAGAGAATTCAGCAGGGATTAATAAATCCCCTACTGAATTCTAAGTTCAACTTTATTTTTTTATATAAATATATGGTGTATATGCCTCCAAAGTCATGTCTAATTTTGAATTATCTATTACCAAATTTGATTTTCCATTCAATACTTCTTCAAATTCTTTTCCTACTAGTTTGTCTGTAAAATCAATTCGTATGTCTTCTGCGGCTTTCCACAAATTCATTATAACTATTGCTTCTTTTTCTCCCGCTTTGATGCTATATGCCACTGTCTTTCCAGCCGTTCTTTCGTTCCCATTTTTCACTTTATATGCTTTTAAAAGCGTCAATTTACCTTCATCAAAAATATCTGTATATTGTTTTTTCAATCTTGCCAATTTTCTATAATGTTCTAAAAGACTTCCCTCTACTCCATCTTGCTCTTCTACGGATACACCATCTGCTTCTTCGTTATATGGCGAAGTCCAACGCGCAAATCCAGGTCCTTTATTGTTTTTATACCATTCCATAGGCTTTCGAAGATCTTTATCGCTATGTTCTCTATGCCCTTTTTGACCTAATTCATCTCCATAGTATATTGTAGGCATGCCTTTTAGTGTATACATCATCGTAGAATACGCTTTCATCTCTTCTTGAGTCATTGAACTTGGCATTCTTTCTAGATCATGGTTTGATAAAAATCTAGCTAACACTGCGTGATCAGGAAATGTTGCTTCCTGCTCATTCAATGTACGATATATATCTCGTGATATCTTACTAGTCAATGCACCTTGTAATGCAAAATCAAATGCTGCATCAAATTCATCATCAAAGTAGTTTGCCATTTTATTTAAATCTACCCATGCTTCTGCTAGTAAAAATATATCTGGATTTTCTTCTTTTAATCTTTTTCTAATTATTTTCCAGTATGCATGCGAAGGTCCCTTTACGTAGTCCATACGATATCCATCTACTCCATCACTTGTGTCTCCATCACCATTTGGGTCAAGCCAAAATTTTAATACATCAGTATGGTAGTCTATCACTTCCGGGTTGTTCGTATTCCATGCTGGTAGATCAGAATTTGCTGTATCTCTGTCATTTGGATCTTCTCTAAAATTCCATCCATGATATAGATTGTTTTGGATATTTGCAAAATAAAACCATCTATCATATTCCGAATCAGGATTATTATATGCATCTACAAAATGTTTTTCTCGAACCGATGCATGATTTAGTGCCATATCTAATATGATTTTCATACCTTTTTCATGTACAGCCATTGCTAGCTCTCTGAAGTCCTCATTTGTTCCAAATTCAGGATTTATTTTTTTGTAATCTGTTATGTTATATCCGTGATAACTTGGTGAGTCGAAAATGGGCGTAAGCCATATTACTTCTGTTCCCAAGCTTTTTATATAATCCAATTTTTCTTTTATCCCTTGAAGGTCCCCGATATTGTCACCATCACTATCGTAGAAACTTCTTGGAAATATTTGATATATTATCTTACCTTTTGCCCACTCTGGAAAGGGATAGTGAGCAGGTTCCCCAGCTCTCACCACTTTCTCTTCTCCGGTTTTTAGCTCATCTGCACTTATTTCTCTTACATCTTTTATATTCCAATTTTTGTCAAACTTTGCAAATGCCACTTCTTTAAAATTAAATGGCAATATTTGATCTAATCCTTTTGCTATTGCAATATCATATTTTTTAAAATCATACATTTTTAATGCTGTATCCGAATTTCCCATTATAAGCACCATAGATCTATTGAGATCATATAGATTTGGATAAAAATATGTTGCACCTAAGTTTTTTCCGCTATATACTTTGTCTCCTAAATATACTTTTTTGCCATCTGCCTTGACTGGTAGATACTCTTCCATCACTGTTAGAAGTTTATTATTGTTTACATTTCCTATAACAAACAAGTTTTTATCAATCAATTTTGATTTGCTCACATCAGTATCTTTTATAATTTCCGAATCCATATCATAATTTTTTTTGATATACGCTGTGATCTCTCTTGCTATAAGGTACGAGCCTCTGGTTTTGTCCGTGTATACAATTAATGCATTTTCATACATATTTTGACTTCGTATTGCAAAGTAATCTGGTAAATTTTCCTTTAAATTTGAAAATTTTAAGGTTAAATTGTTTTTAGCCACCTCCACTGCTGCAGGTGATGTTTTTTCAAGTTTTTTTGCTTCTTCTTTTACAGGTTTTGCTTTTTCACATGCCCCAAGCAGCAATGAAGTAATTACCGCTGCATAAATCAATCTTTTTTTCATAACTTTCCTCCCATGTTTTATAATATAAATTTAGTTTATCAGCTTTTAGTCTAGTAAGGCTATTCCTCTTCCAAATAATAAGGTGTATCTTCGTTTATATCTTCTCCTGTGACTTCATTTATTTCGTTTATGCCCTTGTCATCATTATATCGATGTTGCGTATCCATTTCATCTCTATGTGGCTCTATTTGATTTGGTATCTCTAAAGCACCTGGACTATTGCTATCTCTTAATTCAGTATCACTTTTGCTATCCAATATTTCATATAAATTGTTTATTTCTTCTACACCTCTATACTTTGATCTGATGCTATCAAGTTCGGCTTTTGCCAAAGCATAATCTGCTTTTGCTTCATAATATTTTGTCAAATAATATATTTCAGCGTCAGTTTTATTGTCATTATTTTTTAGCTTTTCAATACTTTTTTCATCGAAATCATTAATATCCTCTTGAAAGTATATGTATTGAAATTTATTTAAATCCTGCCATTTTAATTCATATGGATATTTATTTGCGGCATATTGCCTGAATCCCGGTATATCTTTTTTTACAAGCTCTTCATACATTTTATATGATAAATCATTTCGAAATTCCAAAAGCTTATGATACTCTTCATTTTCAAAATAATATTGTATCAAGTCCATTTTATACTTTTTTTCTATTTCAAATGAATTTCTTAGACAAAATTCAATATAATATCTTTTATCCGCTACTTTTTCAAGTACATCTTTTAATTCTTCTTGACGCCCTTCCATTATTAATTTATCCATAAGTATTTTAACATGTCTTTTGTTTGGGTACTGGAGCATTATTCCTCTTTTCAAAGTTTCTTCATAATTATATATAACTATTCCTGTTTCGGTAGTTGAAGTATCTTCCTCTTTTTCTGAAGTTTCCAAACTAGCTACTGTTGTTGTAATATCAGCTGTAGCATTTTCTCCTAATTCCTTAGTTTGTTTTTCTTGTTTTTCAGCTACTATATCTAATTTTATATCAAATACTTCAGGAAAAAAACCTTTTTTCAGTAATTCATTTGCATATTCCAATTGTTTATCCTTATTTTTCGTATATTTTACTCGTATTTTTTTTATATCTAATAAATTTTTAGACTTTGGATTTGCTTTAATAAAAGCTTCTGTCATGTAACTTATGTTTTTAGCCTCCGCTTTACCATAGTTTTTTTCTAGTAAGTTTATAAGTTCGACAAAATACTCATCATCATTTTGTGCTATATTATACAATATTTTGTAGTCTTTATTTATACTAAACAATTTATATGCCTCTTGATATTTACTATTTTTTAGATATTCTGCTGTTTTCCTTTTTAATATTTCATTATATTTTTCGTATTCCTCTTTGTATAGATGAAAGTAAAGTTTTTCATAAATATCTCGAAATTCTAGTTTTATTTCCTGATCTTCTGCTGTCTCAAAATATTTAAAGTATCCTGCTTGATCAGCTATATCTATTATACTCTGATACGCATAATTCAACTTAGCATATTTATCTGCTATCGTGTCAAACAACATCCCAAGCAATTGATTGTTTTCTAAATCCTGTTTTGACAAAAAGTTAATAATTTCAACTTTTTCTTCTTCCGTCCATTCATTTAAATAGTAAAAGTTATAAAATTGATTTTGTTTATCCACCATTACTTTCAATTTTTCAAGATTTGATATCTCATATTTGCTTATATCATAATCATAAATATTGTTTTCTGTTATAATATCTTTTATCTCATTATATATTTTTCGTTTTTCATTTATATCTAAAGCATTTGCTACTTTTTCCAAGTACATTATTTGCTTTTTGATATCCTTTGTTTTTGCATAAAATTTTGCTGCTGCGCTGTAATCATTAGTGTTTTGTAAATATTTCTTTATATATTTCTCTCCAACTTCATTATACCCCATATTTGCATAAGTTATTGCCAAGTTATAATAATCATCTTTATTTTTATTTTCCAGCAATAATTCAATATAGTCTGCAGTTTTTACAGGAAATACTACTTTTTTTCCTTGTATTTCATCCATCCTATACTTCGCTGTTGTCCTACCATACATATTTAAGCATTGTACAATGCATATTAAACTTATAAATAATTTCTTCAATTTTATTTTCCTCCTGTTGCTTTTTTTAGATATTCTGAAAGTTCCGCGTCTTCTATCCCTTGTCCTAAAAGTATTTCAATTTCCTTTTTTGCTGCTTTTTTTCTTCCAGATTCCAGATACATTTTGATTAACTGTTTTCTCCCTGTAAGATTTACATCATTTATATTTTTTTTTGATACATTATCTTCTCTTTCCATATTATAATAGATTTTTTGATTTTCATCAAGTATTATATCTTGAGAAAATTCTCTAGTCTTTAATATTTTAGGAGTTATAAAAATTATTAAATTTGTTTTTTGCTTTGTACTGGTCTCGCTGGTAAAAATTTTACCCAACAATGGTATTTTTCCCAGTATAGGTACATATTTTTTTCCTTTTACTATATTTTCCTTTATTAATCCACCAATTACCAATGTATTTCCGTCATCTACTATAACATTCGTATTTGTTTCTCTAGTAGATGTTTGTGGCAAATTATCTGAGGTATATCCTGTTACTTCCTCTACACTTTGCATCAATTTCATCTTTATTTTGCCATCTTCATACACTACAGGCACAACTTCTAATATTATTCCCGTTTCTATTTCTACTATATCTTCTTCGCTCTCTTCATCGTCATCATCACCAGATGTTTGATTTATCCTGTATCGAAATTTCTCTCCAATATTTATTCTAGCCTCTTCACCACTGATAGTAGTGATAGTCGGATTTGAAAGTAAATTCGACTTACTATCATCCATCAAAGCACTAAAATACATCTCAAAGTTATCAATACTTAATAAACCGAGCTGCATATCTAATCCGTCATAAGTTCCATTTGCGACTTCTTTGTTTCCAACTTCTATATTATAATTTTCTCCTTTGCTTTTATCTCCAAGATATTGCCAATTTATCCCTATATCTTTTCCACTTTTATCAGTCAATTCTACAATTTTAGCCTCGATAACTACTTGAAGTGGGTGCACATCAAACTGTCTTACTATATCCTTAAATGTCTTTACTTCTTCCTTTTTCCCATGAACTATAAAGCTATTCAACTCTTTGCTTACTTTAATTAATAATTCAAAATTTATATTTAAATCCGTTATTATTTTTTCTATATTTTCAGGGTCAAGATATTTTATTTTTATAATCTCTGTTTGCATGCCTTCTACTTTTTTTTCTTCAAAAGTTTTTTCATCTAGATCTCTTACAATTTGGTCTACAAATGCCACTTCATTTTTTTCTATATGAAATAATATTTTATTATTTTGTTCTTCTATTGCAATTTTATCATCTTCTCCTAAAAATACCTGTATTTTATCCCGTACATCACTTGCTTTTACATTTTTTAGTTGATATACTTTGTATACCTCTTCACGTTTTCCTTTTAGACTTTCAATTCGCTTCTCCTCTTTTTCTTTCATTACTTCTAGTGATACTACCCTTATTACATTATCTTCTTTTATATAGCTATATCCATTGACCAAAAGTATATTTTCCAATGCTTCATCCACGGCTACATCTCGAAAACTCACTGTAACTTTCCCCTGAACATCATCACCAGCAATTATATTTAGGTCATACTCTCTCGAAATAATTCTTATTACATCTAATATCTCCAAATTCCGAAAGTCTACAGTTATTCTTTTATCCTTTGCCAATATTTCACCATTATATCCTTGAGGATAAATCATTGCAAACACTATAATATAAAGCAACGCTGTTATGTTCTTCTTCATACTTACTCCTCCCAAATTTTCAATCTTATTCTATTTTCCAGTTCGTCTTTTACAATTACTTCTCCAGCATTTATTTTAAATATAGTAAATCCATTTGCTTTTTCGCCCACAGCTACTATATCACCATTTTCTAAAATAACCTTTCTGCTATTTTCATTATTTATAAATATACCTTTTATCACAGGTACAGGGAGTGTTTCCTCATTGCTTTGCTTTTCTGCATCATCATAATCTGCTGTTTTTTCCTTTTCCATCTTTTGAAATATATTTCGTTTTATATCTCTGTATTCTATGCTTTTTAAGCGTTCTTTAGCATTCACTCTATCTATTTCTTCTTCACTTATATTTATTGCAGCTCTACTTATCTGATCTGTCGCTTGCTCTGTTTGATTTACATCATCTACTTCGTTTCCATTACTATTCTGACTTTTTTCTACTTTTGCAAATTTACTTTTCCAATAGCTTTTCTGAAAAAACTTAGTTGGTGTAAAATAAATAGCTACTATAACTATTATTACTGCGCTGATAATTATTACTTTTTTCTGCTTCCTACTCATCAGCAGCCACCTCTTCTTCTAGCTTTTCGCTTAGCATAAACGCAGATAATCCTATTGTCACTTCGAGTATTCTATTGCTCTTTACTATGTCCATTTTCCTTATTTCTACCGTCTTTTGCATAATGTCTAAATCCTCTAAATATCTTAATAAATTTTTGTAATCAGTTTCTAACCTTAAGTCAATATGGAATTCTTGTCTATTTTTAATCTTTTTTTCTTCAAAATTGATCATCTTAAATTTTATGTTATTAGCTTCTCCATACTCTGTTATTTTTTTAATTAAATATTTTTTTTCTTTACTCTCAATGAAATGAAGCTTGTACCCTTCTACTTTTTTTGATAATTCACCATATTCCTTTTTTACACCTTCTAGATCTCCAAAATTTATCAGCTTTATTTGATAATCTTGCTGAAGCTCCCTTGTTATACCTTTATTTTTTTTTATCTCTTCATTCAATTTCAATATTATAGTATTATTAAACAATGCTACAATTATAGAATAAAATATAAGAACTAAGATTATCTTTTGTATTAAATCTTTCTTTTTTTTATCTACCATTATTTTCACCACCTGGTGTTATTTCTACTATAAACCGAGCTTGTTTGTTACTTTCTTTTTTTTGTAAACTCCTAATGTTTACTTCTTCGTATTTTTCTTCTGCCCTTTTTACAAATTCATTTATATATCTTTCTGGAAAACCATCTTCTGAAAATGCCAGTCCTTCTAATTTTAGTTTTTTATTTTCAAAGTTTACTTTATCAAAGTATATACTATCATCTGTTATGTAGGATAGCTCATACATAATGTCTGTGATTTCATTATCTATATTCGATATTATCTCTAATTGTGCTTTTTCTTCTTTTAAATTCTCCAATTCATTAACTTTTTCTTCATATTCCAGGCTAAATTTTTCTAATTCTGCAATTTCATTTCTATAGTTTTTATTTTCTTGCTTTATTTTCTCATTTTGAGTATGCGTAGAATAATATAAAAATGCTAACGGCATCAATAAAACAAATGCAGTTGCTATATAGTAATATTTTTTTATTTTGTTATTCTTTTTATCTACAGTTTTCTTTTTTACCTTTTTTGGCTTATATATTACCTTGTCTAAATTTATTGTTCCAAACAAATTACTATAATGAAGAATGTCGGTAAAAAAATCTTC
>CAZDNU010000182.1:0-1770 GCA_964506865.1 uncultured Fusobacteriales bacterium
AAACTGAACTGAGAAAAGAAAAAGTCGCCGAATGGCAAAAGTTTGAAGCCCGCAAAAAACAAAAAGAATGTGATTCCACTGGGGAAAATACCCAAACTTTCCGTCCTCACACCCTACCATCCTTTTCACCTGGAAAAACCTGCGTTTGTAAGCTGCTGCTAATGCAAAAGCACTATGCTGATATAATATGAAGAAAGGATTAATGTTAATATGATAGCTTACCATAAAGAAAAAAGATTCAGAAAAATGAGGGTTATTGGGGTAGTGGTCACAATAGTATTGACTACGAACAGCGTAAAACTAGAGAATTCAATAGCCAAGGTCAATGCTTATAAGCTCTTACAACCCATCACCACCGCCGAAGATTTCTACAACAGTACAAAATGGAACCAAGGTATAATTTCTGACTATCTTGATATCCTGTATCCAGAATATAAAGATAAATATCTTTATATTGGTTTACCCACATACGCAAAAGTAAAAAATGCTTGGTTTTTGAAACAAAATTGGGAAAGAGCTGATTTTTATAAAATAAAAATGGACCCAACCTTTATTATCAATGGCAATTACGATAAAAGTCAAGATACTATTAGTACAGGTGGCCTACTATTAATTCCTGAAAGCATAAAAAAAGCCAAACAATATGCCACTATGGAAATTAAACAAACCCAAGATGATAATTATCTTTTCAAAATCACTGGCACCGATAAAAGACTTAAGGGTAAAAAATTAAACGTCAATGTCTTAGTTCTAAAAAACGAAGTAAATTGTGATAATAATAAGGATGATTTTAGAACCAGAATCCTCAAAAGAGTTGCTTATCAATATGTTTATAAAGATGCCATGGGGAGTAGTATCAAACTAGAAGATGGTAAAGAAATTATCCAAAGTATCAATATAAAGGTACCAAAAGTAGACCAAAATCAATGCGAAATTCTTGGTTTCATCCAAGATATGAATAATGGCGAAATCCTTGCTGCCGGTCATGTCGATATGACCGATGGCAAACCAGCCTTATTTAACATTGATAACTTACCAGAATGCACTATCGATATTAAAGAAATTACAAAATATAATACTCTTGATGATTTTGAATTAAAAATATTAAACCTACCACAATATCAAGAAAAAATGGGATTGGCAAAAAAGGTCATTTCTGTCACTGATGCCAAAGATCTAAAACATTTAAGTTTACAATTAGATTACACTGCCACCGAAGAAAAAATATACCAAGTTTTAACTGCCGCCCTCAATCCCGAATTAAAGGACAACGCCACTTTTACCTATGACCCCATCAAAAACCAAGTCGATGTCTTTTTTACTAATCCAATTAATGGCAACAAAGAATTATTTTATTTCTATATCAAAATCAATAAAGCAACTGTTAATGGTTTTAAAGACGAAAACGGAAATGCAGTCAAAAGCACAAATTTTAAATTCAGTGAATTTTATGCCTATGATTCAAATAGTAATTTAATTAAATATGAAATTGGGGAACAAAGACCTGTTTTTCCTGTCAGAATGTGTACTATTCCTCACCCATCCGATTTTAATGGCGATGCCAAGATAGATGAAAGAAATGATTTAGCTTTGCTGTTAAAGAGATTTGGCACTCGTCTCGGTGACAAAGATTATCAAGAAAAATACAATCTCGTCAACACCGGTTTTAGCAAAGACAGAGTTGATATTGCCGATATCTGCAAATTCAATAAAGATTTATATCAACAAGAAAAATTACAAATAGAAATTGACACCGCCAAAAAAATACAA
>CAZDNU010000183.1:0-2298 GCA_964506865.1 uncultured Fusobacteriales bacterium
TAGCCACAGATAAGGCAAAAGTAATCTTTGAGCCATTTGCACAAGGCGATATATCCTATGACAAAAAATATGAAGGAACAGGGCTTGGGTTGTCTATATCAAAACGTCTTGTAGAATTGTTGGGAGGCGAATTATCAGTAAAATCAATTCCTGGAAAAGGTAGTATATTTGAATTTCACACTGTGTTAAAACATATAGAAGAGGATCAAGACAAGGAAGAGAAGATAGAATATAGATTAAAAAAAGACCTGCAAATTATGCTGGTAGATGATAATAAAATCAATTGTAGGATAGTAAGTAAAATATTGACAATGAGTGGCATGAATGTAGACATATTCTATTCTGGAGAAGAGGCATTGAAAAATTTTAAGCAAGCTGAGTATGATTTAATACTACTAGATGTTCATATGCCGGAAATGAATGGCTTTGAATTAGCACGCAAACTAAATCAGAATTTCGATGTGGCACGAGGAATGATGATGTTTTTTACATCTGTAGATATTCGTGATCAAATATCAGAGATGCAAGAAATCGGAATATCCAGATATATTGTGAAACCTGTAAAAAAACAGGAACTGTTAGGAAATATATTTGACTTACTGAATGAAATAGAAAGTCCGGAAAGTCAACAAAGGAAAATGCTACAGAATAATCAGATAAAAAATTCAAAGGAAAAATTGAAGATATTGGCGGTAGAAGATAACTTTATTAACCTAAAAACACTGGAAAAATTACTAACGAAAAAAAGCTATGAATTTGTGGCTGCAGTAAATGGTGCAGAGGCTTTGGCGAAAATAGAAAATGAAAAATTTGATCTAATATTACTGGATCTGCAACTACCTATAATAAATGGGTATGATGTATGCAAAGAGATCAGAAAAAATAAAATATATAACAGAAAAGGGGATAAAGAAATACCTATTGTAGCTCTCACAGCATATGCAATGGAATCTGATAAAAATAAAGTGTTGGAAACAGGAATGAATGCTTATATAGCCAAGCCTTATCGAGCAGAAGAATTGTATGATGTAATAGATGAAATTTACCAAGGGGTCTAATCCAATGGCAATGTAAAGAAAAAACACTTGACATATATTTTGAAATATATTATAATGCATGTCGGGTGAAGATATGGATCTGAAAAAACTAGAAGAAACTTTGATATTGTTTGATTATTATAAAAACTTGCTAAGTGAGAAGCAGCAAAAATATATAGAAGAACATTTTGAAAAGGATTATTCACTAAGTGAAATAGCTGAAAATTACGGTATAAGCAGACAGGCTGTATCGGATAATATAAAAAGAACATTAAATATATTGAAAAAGTATGAAAAAAAACTTGGTTTTTTTAAAAGAGATCAACTTTTGAAAAATAAATTAGAAAAAGCGATTAAAAATAAAAATTTTGAGTTAGTAATAGAGACTATTCAACTGCTTGAAACATAGAGGTGAAGTTATGTTAGATAATTTAGGAAACAGATTCCAAGACATATTTAAAAAGGTCAAAGGGCATGGAAAGCTTACAGATAAAAATATCAGGGATGCATTGAGAGAAGTAAGACTGTCGCTCCTTGAGGCCGATGTCAACTACAAAGTAGTAAAAGAATTTATTGCAAAAATAAAAGAAAAATCAATGGGAGAAGAGGTAATTACTGGAATTAATCCCGGACAACAATTTGTGAAGATAGTTCACGAGGAACTAGTTCAATTGCTTGGAGGAACTAATGCTAGACTTACTAAAGGTGTAAGACCACCAAGTGTAATAATGTTGGCAGGTTTGCAGGGTGCAGGTAAGACTACTTTTGCAGCTAAGCTGGCAAAGTTTTTGCATAAAAAAGGAGAAAAGCCTTTCTTGGTAGGAGCGGATGTATACAGACCAGCAGCAATGAAACAATTGGAAGTACTTGGTGAAAGCATAAATATACCTGTATTTACAATGGAAGGTAGCAAAGATGCGGTAGATATTTGTCAAAAAGGACTTGAACTGGCAAAACAAAAGAATGCAAGCTATGTAATACTTGATACAGCTGGACGATTGCATATAGATGAGAATCTAATGGATGAGTTAGTAAATGTAAAGAAAAAAACACGACCACAAGAAGTCTTGTTGGTAGTGGATGCAATGACAGGACAAGACGCAGTAAATGTAGCTGAAAAATTTAATGAAACGCTAAATATAGATGGTGTAATTCTTACAAAACTAGATGGTGATGCTAGAGGTGGAGCAGCACTTTCGATCAAATCAGTAGTTGGGAAGCCAATTAAATTTATTGGTATAGGAGAAAAACTAGATGATGT
>CAZDNU010000184.1:0-1876 GCA_964506865.1 uncultured Fusobacteriales bacterium
AAAGACAGAGTTGATATTGCCGATATCTGCAAATTCAATAAAGATTTATATCAACAAGAAAAATTACAAATAGAAATTGACACCGCCAAAAAAATACAAAAAACCAATTCGCAAACTGAACTGAGAAAAGAAAAAGTCGCCGAATGGCAAAAGTTTGAAGCCCGCAAAGCCCAAAAAGAATGTGTTCCTACTGTGGGAAATACTCAAACTTCCCGACCTCACACCCTACCATCCTTTTCACCTGGAAAAACTTGCGATGGTAAGCTACTAATGCAAAAGCACTATGCTGATATAATTTGAAGAAAGGATGAGAAAGAATATGAAAGCTTACCATAAAGAAAAAAGATTCAGAAAAGTGTGGATTGTTGGATTGGTAGTCACAATAATATTGACTACAAACAGCGTAAAGCTTGAAAAGTCAATAGCCAGGACGAATGCCTATAAACCTCTAGAACCTATCACCACTGCCGAAGATTTCTATGAAGATAATTGGAACCAAAGTATCATTTTTGATTATTTTGATGTCCTCCAACCAGAAAATAAAGATAAATATCTTTATTTAGGTTTATGTACCTGGGACAAAATGAAAAATTATTCATTTTTGAAACAAAATCCCGAAAGAGCAAAATTTTATCAAATAAAAAATGTTCCTTCATATGTTGTTAATGGATACTACGACAAAAACAAGCGTTTTTATGATACAGAAGGTCTAAAATGGATTACCGAAGGCATAAAAAAAGCCAAACAATATGCCAGTATGGAAATTAAACAAGTCCAAGACGATAACTATCTTTTCAAAATCACTGGCACCGACAAAAGACTCAATGGTAAAAAACTAAACGTCAACCTTTTAGTTTTAAAAAACGAAGTAAATTGTGATAATAATAAGGATGATTTTAGAACCAGAATCCTCAAAAGAGTTGCTTATCAATATGTTTATAAAGATGCCATGGGGCGTAGTATCAAATTAGAAGATGGTCAAGAAATCATCCAAAGTATCAATATAAAAGTCCCAAAGGTAGATCAAAATCAATGCGAAATTCTTGGTTTCATCCAAGATATGAACAATGGCGAAATCCTCGCTGCCGGCCATATCGATATGACCGATGGCAAACCAGCCTTATTTAATATTGATAATTTACCAGATTGCACCGTAGATTTAAAAGAAGTTGTTAAATATACTTCTCTGAATGATTTCGAATCAAAAATTTTAAATTTACCTGAATATCGAGAAAAAATGGGGCTAGCAAAAAAAGTTATCTCTGTCACTGATGCCAAAGACTTAAAACATTTGAGTTTACAACTAGATTACACTGCTACTGAAGCAAAAATATATCAAGTTTTGACTGCTGCTCTAAATCCTGAATTAAAAGACAACGCTACCTTCGAATACAATCCAATAAAAAATCAAGTCGATGTCACTTTTATTAATCCTATCAATGGTAGTAAAGAATTATTTTACTTCTATATCAAAATTAATAAAACAACTATCGATGGACTCAAAGATGAAAATAACAATATGAACAAAAGTGTTAATTTCAAATTTAGTGAATTTTATGCTTACGATTCTAATCGTAATTTAATTAAATATAAAGTTAGAGAACAAAGACCTGTTTTTCCTGTCAGAATGTGTACTATTCCTCACCCATCCGATTTTAATGGCGATGCCAAAATAGATGAAAGAAATGATTTAGCTTTGCTAATAAAAAAATTTGGCACTCGTCTGGGCGACAAAGATTATCAAGAGAAATACAATATCGTCAACACTGGTTTTAGTAAAGACAGAGTTGATATTGCCGATATCTGCAAATTCAATAAAGATTTATATCAACAAGAAAAATTACAAATAGAAATTGACACCGCCAAAAAAATACAA
>CAZDNU010000185.1:0-4046 GCA_964506865.1 uncultured Fusobacteriales bacterium
TAGACTTGAGAGGTGAAATATGAAAATAGGTAAATTTGATATATCTAAAAAGGTTTTTATAATTGCGGAGATGTCTGCTAATCACGGTCAAAACAAAGAGATAGCATTTCAAACCATAAAAGCCGCCAAAGAAGCAGGAGCAGATGCAGTTAAATTACAAACATATACACCAGATACAATAACGATAGACTGTGATAATGAGTACTTTCAAATAAAGCAAGGGACTATATGGGACGGGACAACGCTATATGAGTTATATAAAACGGCCTATACACCTTGGGAATGGCACAAGGAATTGAAAGAGTATGCTGACAAACTGGATATAATATTATTTTCAAGTCCATTTGACTTTACTGCAGTGGATCTATTATACGAAATGGATGTCCCAGCATACAAAGTAGCATCATTTGAAATAACAGATATACCACTAATAAAATATATCGCAAAAAAACAAAAGCCTGTAATCATATCTACTGGCATAGCTAACTTAGCTGACATACAAGAGGCTGTAGAGGCATGTAAAAGTGTAGGAAATGACCAAATAATACTTCTGAAATGTACTTCAGCTTATCCAGCAAAAGTCGAAGAGGCAAATCTTCGAACCATACCAAATCTAAAGGACACTTTTGGAGTATTCCCGGGTCTGTCAGATCATACACTTGGGACAACAGTTCCTATATTATCAGTAGCGATGGGAGCAAGAGTTATCGAAAAGCATTTTATATTGGATAAGTCAATTGGTGGACCAGATGCAAGTTTTTCTTTGGATGAAGATGAGTTTACTCAAATGGTGAAAGCGGTAAGAGACGCCGAAGCAGCAATGGGTCAGGTGGACTATACTTTAAGTGATAAGAAAATAAAACGAAGAGAGTTTTCACGGTCGCTTTTTGTAGTGAGAGATATAAAAAAAGGTGAAAAATTGACAAAAGATAATATACGGTCTATAAGACCTGGTTATGGATTAGCTCCTAAATATTACGACAAAATATTGGGGAAGACAGCTATATTTGATATGAAAAAAGGCAAGCCATTGGAGTGGAAAGATTTTTTATAAGAAATAAATGTAAAAGGAGAGGTCAAAATGCATATACCTTATGGGCGTCAAGATATAGATGAAAATGATATAGGCGGGGTATTGGAAGTATTATTATCAGACTTTTTGACACAAGGACCTAAAATAAAAGAGTTTGAAGAAAAAGTAGCCAAATATCATAATTGTAAATATGCAGTGGCTGTCTCAAATGGTACAGCGGCACTTCATGCTGCGTATTATGCTATTGGTCTAGGTGAAGGGGATGAATTTATAACTACGCCTATTACTTTTGCAGCAACAGCCAATGCCGGTCTATACATGAAAGGTATACCGATATTTGTAGATATAGATGAAAAAACATACAATATAGACGTGAATAAAATTGAGGAAAAAATAACAGACAAAACCAAAGTCATTACGCCTGTATCTTTTGCAGGTTTTCCTGTAGAGTTTGAAAAAATAAAGGAGATAGCGGATAAACATAACTTGAAAATTATACATGATGCAGCCCATGCAATAGGAGCTCAGCGAAACGAAAAATCAATAATTGATTATGCGGATATGACGATTTTATCATTTCACCCTGTAAAGCATATTGCTTGTGGTGAAGGGGGAATGATACTTACAAATAACGAAGATTATTATAAGAAATTAATACGATTTCGTACTCATGGTATTACCAAATCACGAGATGAGATGGAAGATTATGAAGGGCCATGGTACTATGAGATGCAGGAGCTTGGTTATAATTACAGAATGACTGATATTCAAGCGAGTTTAGGGATAACGCAAATGAAAAAATTAGATTTATCGATATATAAAAGAAATAAAATTGCAGAGTTCTACGACAATAATTTAATAAAAATGCCGTGGATAAAAGTACCAAAATACTTTAGTAAATCTTGGTTAGATACCCCACTTTATAGTAATTTGCATAAAAAACCAGAAAACTTATGTTCGTATCATCTTTATCCGATTCAATTACCTGATGAAAATACAAGACTTCGCTTTGTAGAATATATGAGAGAAAATGGAATATATGTTCAAGTTCATTATATACCGCTACATCTTATGCCGTACTATCGAGATAATTTTGGATATAAAAAAGGTGATTTTCCTAATGCTGAGGCATTTTATAAGCGAGAGGTAAGTATACCGATGTTTCCTGCACTAACAGAAAAAGAACTTGACTATATATTAACTAAAATTTACTACTTTGATATTTAAGAAGATAGCTCTAGTACTTGAAACATATATTATAATATGGTAAACTTACATCATGTTTTTATTAGAGAGCTTGAGAAATGTTAATAAATAAACCATAACTATTAGAATGTTTTAAAATTTTTTATAAAAAGCAAATTATAGTAACTAAAAATTAAAATGTATTGAAGAATACTAAAAAGTTATTATTAAAAATGTAGGTGATAAAATGAAAAATGATGTTAAGATGGATTCAAAGGTTTAATAATTTAAAAAAGGTTTTTTCAAATTTAGAAGCGGCTGTTTTATTAAAGAAAAATAGGGAATTATCAAAATTAGAAAAACAAGGTATGATAAAAGCATTTGAATTTACTATGGACTTATCTTGGAAAGTACAGAAAGATTTCCTGGAGAGTAAAGGAAATAACGACATATATGGTTCGCGAGATGTAGTAAGAGCCTCATTTCAATATGGGATAATAGAGAATGGCGAAATATGGATGCAGATGATCAAGAGTAGAAATCTAAGTAGTCATACTTATGATGAATCAACTATGGATGAGTTAATAGAATATATTGAAAATAATTATTATAATGAGTTTATCAATCTTATAAAAAAATTAGAAAACTTAACTATAAAAGAGGGGTAATATGAAGTATGGATTAAGCGAAGTAACCTTGAAAAAGATATTATATATACTTAAACAAGAAAAAAATATAAAACAAGCAATACTGTATGGTTCAAGAGCAAAAGGAACATATAAAAACGGTTCGGATTATAGATTTGAGTTTAGTGGGAGATAATATTAGTCTTGAAACTGTAAATAGGATATATATAAACCTAGATGAGATGTATTTACCATACAAATTTGATATATCGGTTTTTAAAAATTTAAGCAATGATGATTTGAAAGAATATAAACTAGAAAGCTTAAAAGATAGTATTATTCAACGTTTTGAGTTTACACTTGAATTGGCTTGGAAAACATTGAGAAAATATTTAGAAAGTGAAGGAATACAAGATATAAATAGTCCAAAACAGACTATTAGAGCTGCTTTCGCATCAAAAGTTATTGAAAAGGGGGAAGGTAACTATGGAAAACAATAATGTAATACTTTTTTTAGGGCCAAATAACTCACCATTATTATTTTGGCTGAGAAATCAAGGCGAAAATGTTATTCAGACTTCTGAAAAAATTACCCCGTCCATTATTGATGAAAATAATGTAGTCTTTCTTATAAGCTACGGTTACCGTTATATACTAAAAAATGATATTATAGGCAAACTTATTAACAAAGCAATTAATCTCCATATTTCTTATTTGCCCTATAACCGTGGTGCAGATCCAAACTTCTGGAGTTTTATAGAAGATACACCAAAAGGAGTAATCATACATTATTTAGATGAGGGAGTTGACACGGGCGATATTATTATTCAAAAAGAGGTAAAATTTAGTTCTGATAATAATGAAACTTTAGCTACAACTTATGAAAAACTTCAAATAGAAATACAGCAATTATTTATTCAACATTGGGTAGATATAAAGAATGGTAATATTTCGAGAAAAAAGCAAATTGGAAAAGGAAGTTTTCATAAGGCTAAAGATAAAGAAACTCTCTCTCAGCTTTTATCTGACGGATGGAATACTTCTGTATCAGTTTTAGAAGAATATGCAGCAGAAACTCAAATGTCTATGCAATTTCGGGAAAAATATGATGAAGAAATTGCAGAAATTAGGAAAAAGGGCAATGCTTGATACTCGCAAGCTCAACATCCATGTTTCGCTTGAATTATGGAAGAGTGCCCGCT
>CAZDNU010000186.1:0-7920 GCA_964506865.1 uncultured Fusobacteriales bacterium
AAAAGAGATTCTAAAGCCACTTATAGAAAAGGGAATTTTAAAATTAACAATACCTGATAAACCAACAAGTCCAAAGCAAAAATACTACTATGATAAAAAATAGGCTTTATGGAGGTGCTTGATGATAAGTGATAAACTATTAACTTTATATGAGTCAAAATGGGATAAATTAACAAAAGAACTTAATCAAATCATAGATAAGTCTAATGATTTAAATCCAACAAATCCACTATTACTAAAAGTAAATGAAGATAAGTATAATAAATCAGATCTAAAAATAATGTTTTTTGGTCAAGAAACTAATAGTTGGGAAGGAAATTTTAGTGGAGACATTTCAATAAGTATAAATAAATATGATAGATTTTTTCTTAACGATAGCTGTTTTTCATATGGGGGTCAATTTTGGAATGGAATTAGTAAACTAAAAAATAAATTTAATGATAAATTTGATAATAAAAAAACATACTATAATTGGAATAATATTTGTAAAATTGGAAATTCTGAAAGGAATACAAATACAGCTTCCCAACAAATACAAAATATAGAAGAAATTTTTTTGATATCATTAAGGATGAAATAGAGATATTAAAACCTGATATAATACTATTTTTTACTGGTCCAAATTATGATTCAATCTTAAAAACAAGGTTTAATAATCCAAAATTTGAAAAAGTAAATGATTTTAAGGAAAGACAACTTTCTAGATTAGAAATAAATGGAAATAAAAATATATTTAGGACATATCATTCTAACTATTTGTATAGAGGAAAAGGTAGAATAGATATGTATTTTAATGAAATTATTAATAATATAATACTTTAATTAATGTAAACAAATCCTAAAAGAAGGAGAGAAAAAAATGCAAGAAGAAAAAATAATTGAATTACTTAAAAATAAATTTTTAGAAGCCCCAATCCATCCATATAAAAGAAAAATACTATTTTGGTATGATGATGAAGGTGCATATGCTGAATCTTTAGAAAAAATAAAAGAGCAATTATCAGAAAATAAAGTAAAAATAATTGAGATAACAAAAAATAAAAAAGATAGAGAGAATAATATATTTGAAACAAAATATAAACTTGAATATGAAGATAAGGAGAGCAACTATATAATTTATTCTCCTAACGAAAGACCAAAAAATAGAGATAATTTATTATTAGATATACTGCTTTATTCAGAAGAATTTATAGCTGACGAACCTTTTATGATTATTGAAGAGTTTAACTTTGATAAAAACTATAGGGATTTAATAAAAGAATATACAAAATTTTTTGACAATAAAGATAGAAAAGCTAAGTTAAAATCAATTCTACCAGAAAAAGTAAAAGAATCAGATATAGAATTAGGTATATTAGCAAGCCTAACAAATACAAAAGTTTTGGATATTGAAGAAGTATTAAAATCAATTTTTATTAAAGGGCTAGATGAAGAAAATGAATATTATGAAAATATTGCAAAATTTGCTAACTTGGATCTATTTTGGGGATATGTCGAAAAATATTTTGGCTTGACTTTTGATCCAGCAAACATTAAAAATCTATTTAATACTATGCTACTGATTCATATGTATTATACGATAAAGCAACAACCGCCAATACAACTAGATAACAAAGCAAAATCAAAAGCACAAAGTGTATATGTATTTATAGAACACTGGATGAATAATATTAAAGACAGAGAAGAGTTTATGAACTTATCAAAATCAGTTGAAAAAGAGCTAAATATTTCTCAACATATAACAAATATAGAGTTTGGAAAATTAACGTTAATAAATACTTTTAGAGTGATAGATAGTTATATTCTAGATAAACTTTCTACATATATATTAGATGGGCTAACTGACTATGATACTTATAGAGAATGGATTAATCTGAGACGAGATATTAGTCCATGGAATGATAAAATCAAGGAAATTTATAAATCTTTAGCTTTTGCAATAGAGCTATTAGATTTTAGTAGAGGATTTGAAGTTAGGGAAAGAGAAGTAGAAGATATTTATGAGGCTTATCTATCGAAGTATTATTTAATAGATAATTACTATAGACGTTTTTATGAAAACTATGATAAAGTAAAAATGAAAGGTATAGAAAAACTTGAGAAAATAAGAGAAAAAATTGAAAAACTTTATTTAAACAGACTACAATTAGAAATTATGATTAATTGGGATAAGTCTTTAGATAAAATAAAAGATAATTGGAAGCTTGTAAATTATGCGAATCAATCAGAATTTTATAATAAATTTATTCCTTCTAAAAAAGAGAAAACCTTTGTTATTATTTCTGATGCATTAAGATATGAAGTAGCAATAGAAGCTGTTGAAGTATTATCAACAAAAATTGAAAACAACAAGATTGAACTGGAAACGATGTTAGGAAATGCTCCATCATATACAAGACTTGGAATGGCATCATTATTACCTCATAACAATGAAATTGAACTAATAGATGGAGATATAAAAGTAAAAGGAACTGATGTTTCAAGCAGAGATAAAAGAGAAAAGATATTAAAAGATGAAAATGAAAATTCTATTGCTTTACAATTTGAGGATTTGAAAAAATTAGATAGAAACATTATTAGGGAAACTTGTAAAGGGAAAGAAGTCATCTATATTTATCATAATGTAATTGATAAAGTAGGAGATGAAAGAGCTACTGAAATGAATGTTTTTGAGGCTTGTAGAGATACAATCAATGATCTAGTTGAAGGGATTAAGTTTTTAGTAAATACCTTAAGTGCAAGTAACATATTAATAACTTCTGACCATGGGTTTATATATCAAAGAGAAAGTTTGGAAAATTATGATAAATTAGAAGTAAAAGATATTAATTCAATTGCATCTTCAAATAAAAGGTTTATATATACAGATAAAGATATCAGTAAAGATGGAACTATTTTAATAAACATGGACTACCTTTTTAGTAATAAAGGGATAAAAGCTGTAATTCCAAAAGAAAACTTAAGATTTAAACTAGCTGGTGGTGGAGTAAACTATGTTCATGGTGGAGCTAGTCTTCAAGAAGTAGTAATACCAGTTATAAAATATAAAAACATAAGAAATCGAAAAGTGGAAACTTCAAAAGTCAGTTTAGAGTTTATTTCACTTTCAAGAAAAATAAGAAACAATGTATCTAAATTTAAGTTTGTGCAAGTTGAAGCAGTAAATGAAATAGATAAAGTATTAGGAAGAACAGTTAGAATAGGTATGTATGATGGAAACAGAGCAATAAGTAATGAGAAACAGATATCAGTAAACTCAAAAGAGAACAATACAACAATTGATATCTCTTTGACGTTAAAAGCTATGGACTTTGATAGAACAAAAGATTATTTTATGAGAGTTATCGATATAGATAGTAATGAGATATTATATGATGAAAAATACAGAATAGATATAGGTATAACTAATGATTTTGAATTTTAGTGCAGGGGTGAGAAATGGAGATTAATGTAATTGCAAATAAAGCATTTGATGGAAAAGTAGTTAGAAAAGATTTAGTATCTAAGATAAAAGGTGGAGCAAACGTTCCAGTATATGTTTTAGAATATTTATTAGGAATGTATTGCTCAAGTGATGATGAAGGATTAATTGAAGATGGTATTTCAAGAGTAAAAAGCATTCTTTCGGAAAACTATGTTAGACCAGATGAAGCAGAAAAGATAAAATCAAAGATAAAAGAAAAAGGAACTTATACTGTAATTGACAAAGTTACAGTTAAACTGAATGAAAAAGCAGATAGGTATGAAGCAACTTTATCTAATTTAGGAGCAGATAATATTTTAGTAACGGCAAACTATGTAAAAGAGTTTGAGAAGTTATTAGCTGGTGGAATTTGGTGTATATTAAATTTATCTTATCATTATGATGAATTAGATAAGAATACATCACCATTTTGTATTGATAAGTTAAAACCAATCCAAATAGCAAATCTTGATATGAATGAAATAAGAGCTGGAAGAGAGCAGTTTAATAAGGAACAATGGGTAAACTTTCTTATTAGATCTACTGGTATGGAACCAAATTATCTAGATGAAACAGCAAAATGGCATTTATTAACAAGGTTAGTTCCTTTAGTAGAAAATAACTATAACATGTGTGAGTTAGGGCCAAGAGGAACAGGAAAATCTTATATATACAAAGAAATCAGTCCAAACTCAATTCTTGTATCAGGAGGACAAACTACAGTTGCAAATCTGTTTTACAATATGTCAAGAAGGCAAATTGGTTTAGTAGGTTATTGGGATGTAGTAGCATTTGATGAAGTTGCAGGAATTAAGTTTAAAGATAAAGACGGAATTCAAATAATGAAGGATTTTATGGCTTCAGGCTCTTTTGCTAGAGGGAAAGAGGAGAAAAATGCAAATGCTTCAATGGTATTTGTAGGAAATATTAATCAAAGTATAGATGTATTAGTAAGAACTGCTCATTTATTGGTAGATTTTCCACCTGAAATGAACTATGATTCAGCTTTTTTTGATAGAATACACGCTTATCTTCCTGGATGGGAAATACCTAAAATGCGACCGGAGTATTTTACCAAAGAGTTTGGCTTTATAGTTGATTATATGGCTGAAATATTTAGAGAATTGAGAAAAGTATCTTATGGAGATGCTTTAGATAAATACTTTAATTTAGGTAGAGATCTAAATCAAAGGGATGTAATAGCAGTTAGGAAAAGTGTTTCAGGATTAATTAAACTTCTTTTCCCGCATGGTAAATTTGATAAAGAAGATGTTAGAGAGATATTGGAAAAAGCTTTAGCATACAGAAGAAGAGTAAAAGAGCAGCTAAAAAAAATAGGCGGAATGGAGTTTTATGATACTCATTTCTCATATATAGATAAAGAGTCTAATGAAGAGTTTTATGTAACTCTAAAAGAGCAAGGTGGAGATAAACTAATTCCTGAAGGTCAATTGAAAGCAGGAGCTGCATTCTCAGTTTCAGAGAATATAAAAGGAAATTACGGATTATATAAATACGATACAGAATTAACATCAGGTAGTGGTAAATTGAAAGTTTCGGAAAAGAAACTTAAAAATGATTTGGAAAAAGCATTTAATTATTTAACTGTAAATTCAAAACGAGTAAGTGGAATAATAACAGTTAAAGAAAAGGATTATTATATAACCGTGCAAGATGTTCAGAACGTTGGATTAAGTAGCAATGTTACCCTAGGAGCATTTATATCAATGTGTTCATCGTCATTAAACAGACAAGTTATTCCACAGCTAGCTATTTTGGGAGAAATGGAGATGTCAGGAACTATATACAAGATAACAGAGTTGGCAACTGTTTTACAAATTTGTGTAGATGCAGGAGCTAAAAAAGCTTTAATTCCAACGGCAAATATAACAGATTTAGCTTCAGTTCCCCCGCAATTAGTATCACAAGTTCAACCAATCTTTTATAGTGATCCAATTGAAGCAGTCATGAAAGCGTTAGGGTTGAACTAGAAAAGAATGGTAAATAATAGTCAAATAAAGTTAGAAAGAGTTGAGTGAAATGATATATAGAGCAGCAACAAGTGAGAATTTTTATTATATTGAAGCTAAAAGAGTAGCAAATGTATTGAAACATAATCCTAATTTTACTAGAGAAGAGTTATTTAATTATATAGAAGAAAATGATTTATTAGAAGCAAATAATAGTCAAAACTTAAATAAAAAGTTTAGAACTGTCTATAAAAGACTAAATTCACTAAATAGTTTTCTTATTGAAAAATTAGCAGAAGAGTCACCTGATATTGCAAAATTTATAAATTTTGTATCAATCGTTTTAAATGAGAAAATTGTATATGATTTTATAGAAGAAGTTATTAAAGATAAAGTTTTACTATTAGATAAAAAAATTGAAAACATGGAGTTTAATAAGTTTTTGATTGAAAAAGGAGAGCAAGAAGAAGAAGTTAGCAAGTGGACAGAATCTAGCAGAAAAAAGATAATAGTTAAACTAAAAAAGTATCTTATAGAGGCAGGATATTTAGTTAAAAAAGATAGTCGAACAAAAGAATTTAGTATATCTAGACCTTTAATTCCAATGGATATTATTGATAATATAAAAAAAGAGTATGGAGAGAATATAACAAAATCATTGCTATTAGAGAGATAAAAAACTAAAAGAAGGAGAAAAAATGGAAGGTTTGAAAATAGAAAAAAGATTAGAAGGAATAAAAAAAAGATTTGCAAGAGAGGATTTTCTTAAAAATAAAGGACTCGGTAACGAGATTCCTTTTTATATTTTTGATTATCCTCCAGAAAAAGAGCTTGTAATTAGAGACTTTGTAAATAATGATTTGATTAAAAAATTTGAAGGGTCAGACACAGTTCAACTTTGTGTTATTGATTTATTTGAATTGATGGTAGAGAGACTAGAAAAAGAAAATATATTTGAAGACTCTTTTTTAATTGAGGCAAAAAGAGGTTCTGAAAAGTTATATGAGTCATTAGGGAAATCAATAAATGTAGATGTTTTAAAAGAAGAAATAACGAGAAGATCAGTTGGGAAAAATATTGTCTGTATTATTGGAACAGGAAAAGTTTTTCCAATTATAAGAACTCATGATTTGTTAGAAAACTTGCAAAATGTATTTGATTTTACTAAATTAGTTTTATTTCTTCCAGGAGAATATACAAAACAAAACTTAGTAGTTTTTAATGAATTTTCAGAAAATTATTATAGAGCAATGAGGTTAACAGGAGAAATTTAGAAAAACTCTAAAATTAAACCCTAAAAATACTTAATGAGCGTTAATCAATTGATCTAAAGGGTTTAAGAATAAATTTTAGGAGGATAATATTGAGTGATATAATAGTAAATATTTCAAAGCATTTCAGAAATGCCCTGGCAGCACAAAATAGTAAATCGATAGATTTTAAAAAGGAAAAATTTTATTAAATTAAAAGAGAGGATCTAGAAAATGGGAAACGAAGTGCTTAAACAGTTAATGATATATTTGAACATGAAAATATAGTGTGGTATAATAATTTCAAATAAAGCTATTAAGAGGTGGATAAGTTGAAAAAGAAAATACCAATAGGAATAGATGATTTTGATAAATTAATAAGAGAAGGCTATTACTTTGCAGATAAATAACTATTGATAAAATCTGTAATGGAAGGTGAATCTGCCGAGACAATACTAATTCCAAGGCCACGAAGATTTGGAAAAAGTCTTAATATGTCAATGATAAAGTACTTTTTTATAAATGAAAATGCAGATATAGAATATATAAGAAAAAGGAGGAAATAACTATGGGAGATAAAAGCTGGAAGATAGAAACCAAAGTAATTCAAGAAGGATGGAAGCCTAAAAGTAGTGAACCACGTGTTTTGCCAATATATCAAAGTACAACTTATAAATATGATACTGCAGAAGAAGTTGCCAAGTTGTTTGATTTAGAAGCAACAGGACACATGTATTCGAGAATAAGCAATCCAACTGTTGAAGCATTTGAAAACAAAATAGCAGAACTTGAAGGTGGCGTTGGAGCCCTTGCTACTTCAGCAGGGCAGACAGCGACTACTATATCTATTATGAATATAGCTACAACAGGGGATAAGATAATTGCTGTAGGCTCACTTTATGGAGGAACAGTTGCTTTGTTTACAAATACATTAAAAAAAATGGGAGTTGAAGTTACTCTAGTCAATGCAGAAAGCTCTATTGAAGAATTAAAAACTTATTTCAAACATAATACAAAAGGAATTTTTGCAGAAACAATTGCCAATCCAGCTCTGGATATTTTAGATTTTGAAAAGGCTTTATCTAAGATATAAAAAGACTTATTAAACTAAAAAGTATAGATTAAGTTTACGTTAACTATACTTTTTAGTTTTTTAATAATATTGTGAAATGATAAACTATAAATAAAACTTGAAAAAATAGGAACAAAAAAGGTAGAATATATATAATATATAAAT
>CAZDNU010000187.1:0-4437 GCA_964506865.1 uncultured Fusobacteriales bacterium
TAATTAATCAATTAAAATATAGAAATAGTAATATGTTATAAGTAAATAGAAGTGTTCAAAACTAAAAAAATATGATATAATTTAAAAAATAAGAGAAAAATAGCTTATGTAAAACAACGGTTGCAGAGTTTTTGTAGCTAACTAATAATTTAAAAAAGGAAAGGAGGAAGAATCTATGGGAATTTTAGACAATGAAGAAAATAATTTAAAAAAAGATCAAAATAGTGATAAAAAATTTGATCTGAATAAACTAAAACGCTTTGAATTTTGGTTAAATAAACTGGGAGTGGTATTTTTATTTTTAGGAGTAATTTTTTTATTTAAATATAGCTTTAATTATATCGATATACCGGAAGAAGTAAAAAAAATATCAATATTATTGTTTGGGATTAATTTGGGAATAGGAATGGAAGTTATTGCAGTAAAATTAAGAGCTAAGATGACTAAATTTTCTCAAGTGCTAAGTGGAGGAGCAATGGCAATTATATACGCATCTATATATGGTGGGTATCAATTTTTTGGGTTTTTGCCACACAATCTTACTTTTATATTGCTAAGTTTACTTAGTGTGTACTGTTTTTTTAATTCGGTGAAACAAAATAGTGTATATCTGGCATTTATAGCATTTGCAGGTGGAATACTAACTCCTACTTTGTTGTATAATAGTCATGCTATATTGGGAGGATATATAGCTTATATATTTTTTCTTATGTTGGGGATAGTAATAGTATATATTTATAGAGGTTGGAATTCGCTAATATGGTTGTCAGCTATTGGGGGATTTTTGGGAGTAATACTTTATAATGATTACGGGTATTCAATGTTTAATAAAGTACTTTTACAATCTGAAATATCAGCCTATTGGTTAATACTGTGGCTACTGCCGATTATAAGAGAAATATTAAAATACAAAAATCCTGAAAAATGGAAAATTTCAAAAGATTTATCAAATAAAGGCGAAAAGTATAAAACTTTTTTTGAAAACAATGTATACGCATTCTCTGTTCTGTCACCATTATTAATAATATGGCATACATATATACTTTGGGAACAGGAACTTAGTCCGATTCAAGTAAAAATAATGATTTTGGTATTTGCAAGCTTATACGGAATTATGTTTGGATACTTGAAAAAAATAAAAATAAAGCCATTTTTAGCAAATATACAGCTATTAGTAGCGATAAATTTGGTATTTTTTGTAATTATGACTACGTTTAGCAATGAAATAACTTTGATAGCTTTGGTAATGCAGGCGATTATGTTGTTTGCCATAGGTAAGTATGAAAAGAGCGATTTGTATACCTATATAGCGGATATTTTGATGCTGATAGTGCTTGGCATGATTTTAGACATAGCAAAAACAAAAATATTAACACGGGATATAATGCCGATAGAGATGGCGTACTTATGTTTGGTATTTTTCACTTATTCATATCGTGAGGGTGATATTGGAATAGTATATAGAATTTTAATAGGCATGACTGGACTTATCCTACTTGCAACATTTCCACCAAATATAGTAACATATGTTATAGGAGGTTTAAGTATAGCAGTATTTTTAGTAGGAAAACTTATAAAAAACAAAAATTTAAAATACAGTAGTATAGGAATATATGGAATAGCAGGTATTTTTTATATCTTTTATGCAGCTGCTGGAGGAGAGATAGCTTGGATAGGTTTGTGGATATATACAATTGATAGCTTAGCAAGGTATATTTTTACTAAAGATAATGAACAAGAAAAAAATATATACTTTATTTTGTTTTATATTTTTCTAGCAATATCTTTGGGGAGAAGATTAGTTTTATTGGATATACATTTTGTGTATATAGTTTTAATAAATTTCATAATATTAGCAATAGCAAGTTTTATTACAAGAACAAAAAAAATGGAAAAACTTAATTTATGTATAGCATCAATAAATAATGGAGCAGTGTTTTTAATTCTTTTTTTGTTGATAGTGATGAAATTATCTGGGATATATTATATAAATTATATAAGTTTGGGAATAGCGTTCTACATTAATTATATGTATAATCTATCAGAAAATTCAGTAAATAATAATAATAAATTATTTCAAATTCAATTGGGAATAGCAGCACTTTTCACTGTCTTGAAGTTAGAGGCATCGATCTATTATGTTTTATTGGGATGGATACTGATAAAGGGATACAGAGTATATTTTCAAAAGAAAAAAAATGACGGAAACGCTATATTTCATAATGTACTACTTTTTATAGGACTGATAATAATTGTAAATATAAACTTAATAGCATATGGCTCAACAAGCTATATGATGGAGAGGGAGATAAACTTATTGCTTCCAAAATTATTTGGGATAAAAATATTAACGGAGTATATCTTTATAATTGTGGCCAGCAAAGTATACTTTGACTTATATCCCGAAAACAAGTTAAAAAAATATAGATACTATGTCTTGGGTGTATTGGTATATGGACTTTCGTATATGGAGCTAGCGACAGTATCAAGTAATATGTTTTTGATAAGTGCAGTATGGGGAACAATAGGAGTAGCAAGTATAATTTTTGGAATGCTAAAGCGTGAAACAGGTATATTTACTGCAGGAGTAACAGGTATAATATTGCTTGCATTAAAATCATTCCTTATAGATCTTCGGAATCTATCAGAAGGATATAAGATAATCTTATTTATAGTGTTTGGAATAGTATTTTTGATATTAAGTTATTATATTCAAAAATACGTATCAGAAAGAGAGTAAATATAGATGTGGAGGTATAAGAGGAGATGAGAATTTTGAAGATATTTTTAATATTTGCTGCGTATCTATTTTTTGCTTTATTTATTTATAATAAGATATTTTTCAATAAAAAATTAATTGTAAGAACTTATGATTACAAAAACGTTGAAAAGATAAAATTTTTGAAAGATATTACGTATCAAAAATCAGGCAAGAGATGTGTAGAACAAGAGATTTTTCATAATATATATGATTTGATAGATAAAGCAGAAAAGTTTATAGTGGTAGATATGTTTTTGTACAACGATGAATATGATAAAACTGATTATAAATATCCGGAATTATCGAAAACCTTTACTGATAAACTGATAGCCAAAAAGAAAGATAATCCACAAATGAAAATAATTGTAATAACTGATGAGATCAATAACTTATACAGATCTTATGAATCAAAATACCTAAAACAACTGACAGAAAATGATATAGAAGTAGTAATAAGTAAAATGGAAAAATATCGTGATTCAAATCCAATTTATTCTATATATTGGAGAGTGTTTTGCAGAATATTTGGCAACAAAGATTCAAATATAGGAAAAAATTTCTTTAACCCAAATGGTGAAAAGATGAAAATAAGTTCATTTTTTAGATTGCTAAATTTTAAAGCAAACCATAGAAAAGTAATTATAAGCGAAAAAGAGGCAATAGTGAGCTCAGCAAATCCTCACGACCCTAGTTTTTATCATTCAAACATAGCATTTAGAGTAAGCAAAGAACTTGTAAATGATTTACTGGCTTCCGAAAGAAGTCTGGTGCAAGTATCAGCGAAAAATTTAGATTTTGATCTGAAAATAGAAGCAGAAAAATCTGAAAATACTAAGATAAAAGCAAAAGTGATAACAGAAGGCAGAATAAAGGAAGCTATACTAAGTGCGATAGAAGATACTAAAGAAGGTGACACCGTAAGAATTGGAGTATTTTATTTTGCGGAAAGAAAGATTGTAAAAAGTCTAATAGACGCAAGCAAACGAGGTGTCGAAATAAAAATCATTATGGATTCTAATAAAGATGCATTTGGGAAAGAAAAGGTAGGAATACCAAATAGACAGGTAGCATATGAATTATATAAAAAATCCAAGCAAAAAATCCAAATAAGATGGTATAATACCAAAGGTGAACAATATCATAGTAAATTTATACATATAAAATCAGATAATAAATCATGGATAACAGGTGGTTCTGCAAATTATACAAGAAGAAATATAGGAGATTACAATTTAGAAACAAATTTGGAAATAATAATAGATAATGAAAATGACTTGGTAAAAGAGCTGGAAACTTATTTTGAAAGATTATGGAATAATAAAGGTGGAGAATATACTCTGGATAGAGAAAAATTTTATGAGACTTCGAAATTAAAATACTACATATATAGGATACAGGAATTTACAGGATTATCAACTTTTTAGCCACGGGGTCAGACCCCCGTGCTTAGTAAAAGAAACCTTGCAAATAAAGGGCATTTTTGGATAGGGATAAGAAGAAAAAAAGTGAAAAATTCAGTTAAATAAAAAAAAATAAAAAAAAGTGTTGACAAAATATCTCAAATGATATATAATAGCGCCTGTCGATAGGGAAAGCAACGAAGATCTTGAGATAGTCCACCTTAGCTCAGTTGGCCAGAGCAGCTGACTTGTAATCAGCAGGTCATCCGTTCGAAT
>CAZDNU010000188.1:0-2876 GCA_964506865.1 uncultured Fusobacteriales bacterium
ATGGGAACACCCTCTCTGGTGATGTAAATTGTCTGAAAGTACCAAGGCAAAGGATATGATTGGAAACGCTATGATACACTGATACCAAAAATGATACCATTGCTACAAGAGATTGGAGCCATTTAATATAAAAAAATAAACATTGCTATCTAAAAATGTCTAAAAAAGTGCATAAAAAGTGGACACTTTTTAAAAACCATGATAATGTTAAGTAACCAAACAAAAACATTAATGGAAGTGTCCAATATGATAATATCATTGATAAACTCAAAAATCAATATTGAAAATGAACATTTTTGCGAAATTGACAAGGATTATCTTGATAATATATATAAATATGGACTTTTTTCTAACAAATTTAAAGAATATAAAATTATCTTTGGGTACAAAGAATATACTTTAAAATGCCCCATAATCTTAGATGGCAATAGCCAGAGAATTGCCTTAGTTCCTTCGCTTAAAATACCAAGAAAAAAATACCCCACATATGTTTATCTATACGCAGTTGCTCTTTATCTTTCATCAAAGATAAGTATGCGTAACATATGCAAAGAAGTTAAAAGGATCTTTGGTCTTGAATCTTTTTCCCATAGTACTTTATCAAGAACAATAAAAAAACTTGCAAATAATATTAGTATAATTTCTAGTTGTTGTATTCAGTATACAAATTCTATGAGTTCTGCTCTTTTAGTTCAGAGAAAAAGGTGGGATCATTCTTTTGTGAAAATAGCCACATCCCTTTTGAATTGTCTAAATCCAATAATGAAAATAGCAGATAAATTTTCTGCTCAATTATCCTATGATTTTTTTAATTTTAGTGGTGGAAATTTTCTTTTCTAGTTCAAAAAAGTATGTTTTTTTCTGCCTTTCTGCGTTGATCTTCAAAAAACAACTCCTTTTACATAAATAAGGTAAAAAATAAGGTGATGCACCAGTTTTTGTGTAATACTTTCATCATGGAGGTGGTTCGTTTATGAACAAAATTGTCAGTGTGAGACAAATATCATCTAGTGTGATTAAAAGCGACAAAAATTTAGCAATTTCAATTAGCACTAAGGATGTTGACAGAAAAAAGAGTCTAATTAAGCAGTATGGTTTAATTAGCTTGCCTGTAGTTAGTGAAGATCTAGAGGGTAGCTTTTCATTAATTAAAGGTGAAAGTGATTTATGGGCAATTAGAGAGCTTGGAATTGACTATACAGATGTAGTTGTCGTAGATTCTAAGGATCAGTCTGAAATAGCTAAATTAAAACTAATACTATGTACTCTTAAAAACGATAATACAGCATTAGTAGAGGGTATGATACTTCAGCAACTACTAAGTAGCAAGAAGTTTTCTCAAAGGGATTTAGCCCTAATAGTAGGTAAATCAGTAAGTTGGATAAGCAAACGGTTAAACCTTGTAACAAGGCTAAATAAGAGCGTTTGTAATATGGTTAAACAAAAACTTATTCCTCCCCAAATAGCTCAAGAAATAGCTAAACTACCTGAAGAGGTACAGTATGATTTTGCGGTTAATGTTATTAAAGATGGTATCTCAAAATCTAAAGTTGAGAAGCTTGTGAATAAGCATAATTCAAAAAATTGTACAAAAACTGAGAAAGACATGATTATTCATAAACCTATTAAAGCAGAGCAAATGCTAAAGGAGAAAGTCTCGCAAAAGGATTCAATAAATGAAGGTGATAACAATAAAGAAATGAGTCCTTTAATAACTAAACTAAATTCTTTAATAACGCTATCTTCTCAAACTCAGGGACTAATTGAAGTACTAGACCAAAAACAACTTTTAAGCACCCAGTTACTTGCTTGTACTACCCAAGAATACTTGCTAAAACTTAGTTCTGTTATTAAAAAAAGATATGTCCATCCAATACAACCTCATTTTTCCCCGGGGAAAATTAGCATTTTATTAAAAAAAGAAGGTGATGAAATTGCCAATAGATAGGGAAACTTACCGTAAAATAAGAAGACTCTATACAGTTGATGGAATGAGTATTCGTGCTATATCAAGGACACTAAGCGTAGGTAGAAATACTGTGCGTAAGTATTGCACAGGTGAAGTAATTTTTGATGATTCTATCAACTATCCTATTAAAATTAATAATCCCCTAAGGGACTGCATTGAGGGTGAAATAGAAAAATATCTTGACGAAAACAAAGACGAAACGCATAAACAAGGGATAACTGCTAAACATATATGGTATTGGCTAAAACATGAAAAAGGATATCAAATAGGAGCTTCAACAGTTAGAAAGTATGTTCATGAAATGAAAGATTTAAGACCTGAAATATTTGTACCTTTATGTTTTGAGCCAGGGGAAGCTGCTCAGATAGATTGGGGTAGTTACTATGCATACATAAATGGGGTTAAGACTTCTGTTGAAGGTTTTTGTATGGTCTTACCATACAGCTATAGAATTCATGTCTCTGCTTATCCAAACGCAAAAAAAGAATCTTTTTTTATGGGGCATATTAAAGCTTTCGAGTTTTTTGACGGGGTTCCACTAAGATGCATTTATGACAATTTAAAAGTTGCGGTTCTTAATGGTTCAGGTAGAAACGTTGTTAAACAGGAGGCTTTTAAAAGGCTAGAAGCACATTATGCTTTTGAGTCAATGTTTTGTAATGCTGAGGCTGGGTGGGAAAAAGGCGGTGTAGAAAATCTTGTAAATATAGCTAGAAACATAGCATTTACACCAATCCCAAAGGTCAAAGATTTTAAAGAACTTAATGAATATTTGACTCGTAAATGCCTTGAATACTGTGAAAATCATAAAATACGTGGAAGAGCTTTGAGTATAAAAGAAGCATATGAAACAGAAAAAGAAACTTTATCCCCTCTACCCAAAAAACCACTTGATTTTGCAATAACT
>CAZDNU010000189.1:0-2443 GCA_964506865.1 uncultured Fusobacteriales bacterium
AGGGAAAATTTATATGAGTTGGAGGGTAATATACATTACTCAATCAGAAAAGATATCATTGTATTTAGATAGTTTGCAAATTCAGAAAGGAGAAGATAAATATACAATACCGCTTTCGGATATTGGCACAATAGTGCTAGAGGATTATAAAACATTGATGACAGTAAAACTGATGAATAAACTAATAGATTATCACATACTTTTTGTAACTTGTGATGATCAATATAATCCTTGTGGGACATTTATGCCTTTAAATGATCATTATAGACAATGCAAAACAGTTCAAAGTCAAATAATATGGGATCAAGAGTTAAAAGATGCTTTCTGGGAACAGTTGGTTCGGAGAAAAATAGATAATCAAGTGTTTATTTTAAAGAAACTTCGAAAAAACAAGAAAGTTATTGAAAATATGGAGAGATTTTCTAAAGAAGTTGTTTTGGGAGATACAGGTAATAGAGAAGGACTAGCAGCCAAAATATATTTTAGAGAGTTGTTTGGAAAGGAATTTAAAAGACGAGGAGATAGTGGAATAATAAATAGTGGATTGAATTATGGTTATACTATCTTGCATAGTAAAATAAATAGAGTTCTAGCAAGCAAAGGATTATTAACATATCTTGGAATACATCACAAAAGTGAATACAACCGTTTTAACCTTGGAAGTGATCTTGTAGAGGTATATAGACCTGTTGTGGATTATTGGGTTTATACTAAGCTTATGGAAGCTGAATATTTTTCTAGAGATCATAGGATAGAACTAGTAAATTTATTGAATGCAAGAATAATGACATTAGGTAAACGAGAAACTGTAAGCAAGTCCATGGAAAAATTTGTAGATATTTTGTTAAACTTTTTTGAAACAGGAGAACTGAATGAGTTGAAATTTCCATCTCTAGATATTCTAAAATTGTATGAGTTATAGATATATGCGCTTACTTGTAATGTTTGACCTACCTATGAAATCAAATAAAGAAAAGAAAGAGTATAGAATATTTAGAAACAATTTGATAAAGAATGGATTTTTGATGATGCAGTATTCTGTGTATGTGAGAGTATGCTTAAATCAAGAGAGTGCAAATAAGTATATGAATAGGATAAGAGACTTTCTACCTTCTGATGGTTCTGTACGAGGACTTATAATAACAGAAAAACAGTATGAAAAGATGAAACTTTTATTGGGAAATAAAGGTAAAAATGAAAACATTATTACAGATAGCCGGCTTTTGATATTGTGAGGTGATGAGATGTATCGAATAGAGAATTTCAGAACCATTGATAATATTTTGTTGAAAAAGTCAAATTATTCTATTTTGTTTGGTGATAATCCAATACTTTTATATGATATTTGCGCAAGTATTGATTACTATTTCTCGCAAAAAAGATTAACAAAAGAGGATAAACTTTTGAATGAAAATAGTTTATCAATTACAGATTTTGAAAATGGAGAAAAAATCCAAGTTTCCTCAGTAGATTCGATATTTTTTTCAAATAATTCTATAGAAAATGAAATCACTCTTGGTACCAAGACAAATCTCTACAAGCTTTTAAGTGAAAAACTTAAAGAGAAGATGGATATAGAACCACAATTGATTACTATGAACTCTTTGTTGGAGGATATTGATTTAGAGGAGTTTTCTCAAGAATTAAAAAAGAAAATAACTAAGTATAGTGATTATGAAATATTTTTTGCTATATCACCCTTGAGTGCTTCTGATATTGTAAAAAAGATAGAGGTGTCTTTTTTGCAAAATGAAAATGAAGAAATTCATAGTTATTTAATTGAAAATCTTGAAAAATTTAAACTGAAAATAGGTATTTTTGAAGAGATGTATGGAGAAGATACAGATAAAGTATATATTTTTTATTATCCTGAAAATAATCTATCAATAGAGGAGCAGAAAAAATTAAAGTTTTTTCTAAAAAATATATCAAAAGAGCATAAAATAATTATAGCTACTTCATCAAAGTATCTGTTTGATTTTGAGTACTTAGATAACCTAAATCTATATTTTGGTTCTAAATTAGTAAATGCAAAATCCGAAGAAGAGATTTTGGAAAGTTTATATAATGAATATCCACTTTTTTTAGAAAAAAAAGAGATCAATAAAAAGCTGAAATTTGTTTTGTCGCATTATTTATTAGATATGTTAAATGACTTTGAATTAACAAATAAGATAAAAAGCGAAAGTGAAATTGTTTATTTAACTGACTATGAGTTTGTATTTTTACTTATTTACTATCTAGATTTTTTTGCTATAAAATACAGCATTGATATCTCTTATGATAATGAGAATGTATTTTCTAACTATATAAAAGATAAATTTACGTAATTTATAATACTAAAGCTAAATTTGTAAGAAATTTCAAATTTGAGGTTTTAGTACCTTGTAAAAAGTAAGTATGGTAAAAGTAGATCAATATTCAAGAGCTAAAGGGATTGGTT
>CAZDNU010000190.1:0-2256 GCA_964506865.1 uncultured Fusobacteriales bacterium
TAGGATATGCATACAAAAGTTTTCAGGAAAAACAGGAAGAAAACTGGGATTATAATTCAAAAGATCATCTGTTTAGTCCTGCATATATTTACAATCAAATTAATAATGGTACAGATAATGGATCTTCATTTTCTGACGCATTTGATTTACTTGTAAAAAAAGGCTGTGCACCATTGTCAGAAATGCCATATAATCCAAATGATTTTAAAACTCAACCATCACCAGAAATAGACAACAAAGCTTTTAAATATAAAGCAGTTGCTTGGAGCTCGTTGGACCTACACAATACAGAGCAAATAAAAGCAAATTTAGCAAATAATGATGCTGTTGTCCTTGGTATCCCTATTTACAGTGATTTTGATTCTATATCAGCCCAAAACAAAATATACGACAAATACGATGGAAATATTAGAGGTTATCATGCGATAACTTTGATAGGTTATGATGATGATATGCAAGCCTTTAAGCTTATTAACTCTTGGGGTGAAGATTGGGGATTAGATGGATATGCTTGGATTAGTTATGACTTTGTCGAAAATAATTATGTCCCTGCATATGTCATGGTTGATGACTTAAATATTACTTTTTCACTGGATACAGAAGTTAATATAGTTGTTGGAAATACCCTTACTTTTTCAGGAAATGCAGATTCCAAAATTAAATCTGTTAGTATTTATATTGATCAATATCATCTTGGAGAAACAGATGTAGAAGATGGGACATATGCTTTCAATACTAAATTAAATACTCCAGGCAAAAATCGAGTACTCAAAGCAATAGGATATGATGAATTTGGTAATCCCGTAAAAAAAATTGAACGAAGTATAACTATAGCAACAGAACAAGAGATAGTTGAGGAGCTTCAAATAGATAAAACTCAATATATTGGAGAAGATATCTGCTTAAAGGGTGGAGTGAAAAGCGATGTTGCACGAATTGAAGTATATATTGATACATATAAAGTTGCAGACGCCATCCCTAGCAACAATAACTTTGAAGCAGTATTTAAAGTAAATACTCCAGCAATCAAGCGAACTTTAAATGTAAAGTTATATGATTCTAATGATTCTTTTCTTGGAACTTTATCAAAAGAGATGGAAATTTTAACAAAAGATGCAACTACATTTGATATTACTAGTTCTCTTGACGGAACAAATTATAAACCTCTTGTAATACAAGGAACTGTAAATACTATTGTTCATAAAATTGAAATGACCGAATATGAATGGACAAAAGGCGAAACTTTAAAAACACATTATAGTACTTATGCAGATGGAAATTCGTTTAGTATTGAATACTTAGGAAAGCCAGGTCGTATTTCACGTTATGTAGAGTTTAAAACATATGATATTTTAGGTAATGAGATAGATTCCCTATCTACTCAAGTCCATATTTGGCCAAAAGGAGATTTTGTCGCTGGATATGAGTGGATTATTTATTGCTACGAGCCTGCATTTTTCCGTGGAAAAGCTTCTGCAAATGTATCTTATGTAACTGCTACTGTTGATGGTTATCAATTAAATGATGTTGCCGAAGTTCATAATGGTAGTTTTATGCTAGAACCTATATTTACCTATGCAAGCCCTAGACGAGAAATGAAATTCTTTGCTTTTGATTCCAATGATAATCTTTTACATACATATAGTTTTGAAATTGAAGTAAACGAAAAAAGACATAATAGATTTATTGTGTTCTATCCAAAAAATATCAAAACAGATGCTAGAGTAACTTTTTCGGGTACAGCGCCTTCTGAAATTGTAAAGGTGGTAGCCAGTTTAGATGGTTATCCGATAAAAGAAGAAGGTTATGTAGTTAATAACGAATATCATTTTGGAGCTACTTTTACTAGTCCTGGAGATGCACGAAAATTAGTGGTAGATGGATATGATCAATATGGAAACTTTGTCGATAGCCTTACTCATTATATTAGAGTAAGTAAATAGTTTGCCCCTTAGTTTTATAGTATAAAGTAATAAAAGTATCCATGGGTTCATACCCCATGGATACTTTTATTATTTGACATGGATTTCTTCAAATACAAATGGTGAACACACAGGTTCAACCCGCAAATGTAGGGGCGTACCTATGTGTGCGCCCGTAAAATATCATAATCAACGGAACTTCAATATTGATTTACAGAACTGTTATTATTGCGTATATTAACAATTTGACTTAATGGAAACTTTATTGTAAATCTTTTTGCTTTTCTAATTCTTGAACGAATCTTAATAACAGCTCAACTGTTTGAACTTGCCA
>CAZDNU010000191.1:0-3526 GCA_964506865.1 uncultured Fusobacteriales bacterium
TGAAAAAACTAGTCTACATTTTTTTCTCTAATACAAGTATATCTCATTTTTATATCTTTTTCAATACAACAATGATTACAATCACAAAAAATATCTAGATTGGTTTTCAAACAATATGCGGCAACACGCCATCTTCTTTATTTTTCCCATAATATGGTACATTATTTACGCTTTTAAGGCATTTCTTCAGATAAAAAAGAGGCAAAATTTAAACTTTGCCCCTACATTAATTAATTTATTTAATTGAAATGTTTTTTACTAAATATTAATATATTGAATTTAGTACGTAAATAATTTATTCAATTTATACAGAAAAGAGATTGAATAAATTTGCTCATTTCTCCCTGCTTCATTTGCAAAATCAGATATTTTTTCATACTTTATATTAGCATGAAATGATTTTATTTTATATGATAGATATATTTGATCTCGTTTTTCTATCACTCCAGACAAAGAATACCAATCGTCTAAATCATCTGATTCAAATATATCACTTCGTAAGTTTTTTTCTCCTTTATTCACTCGCCTATAATCAAGTTTATACTTTTTATATTCTATAGTAAAATTTAAAACTTCTGCATCAGGACCTAGATAATATCCAATTGGATAATCTACATAGTAATCTGCTTTTTTTCCATAATCAACATTTATATGACGCCTATTTGTATATTTTAAGTACTCGTTTTTATGATTGTACATCCATTTAGATGTTCTTGCATATTCCACTCCACATTTCACTCCCAAAATAAATTTTTGGGCACCAAAAAGGTAAGCTAGCTGTTTAGGATATTTATCATTTTCGACTTTCAGACTCCAGTTATCCAAAGCGATGCTCCCATATACTTCACTTTGCGTTTCTGGATTTTTATACTCTATGTCCAAACCCGCTATGACATTACTATACTTAGTATATGTATTATGAAATATAAAAAGGGGATTTACCATATTAAAATCTGGACTTTTTCCTCCAATTATCTGTGTCTCACTTAAAGCTAATGTAATATTTTCTAATAAGTCCAATTCCAACCTATGTCCTACAAATATCTTGGTTCTTTCGTTATAAATGTCTTCTGCATCATTTTCTAATGCTATTTTCTCATACTCATCTAACGTCAAGTATGGTTTAATTGAAGCAGCCACATATTTGTATTGTAGACTTTTGTATTGATAATCAAATTTGAAGTGATCAAAATATTTTGAGAAATCCGATAGAATCAAATTTCCTGTTTTCCCAGGTCCCCAGCTTAGTTTATCTCTTCCAAATTTAAAATTTTTGTATTCAATATATGCTTTATATGGGAAACTTTGATCGTAATTTTTCAAATCCAAGTCTGGAAAAAACTTTCCATTATTTTGTTTATATAAATGATTTGAAAAGTTTTCATATAGCTCTATTTCTAATAGATATTTTAAGTCATTTTCCTCTTCCAAGTTATTTATATTAATGCTCATAATTGACTTTTCTTCATCATACTCTTTCGCATACAATAAAAAATTAGTATACCCGGCTTCCATCATAGTCGCTTCACGTGTATATTCAGTATAATTTAGCTCAGGAAAATTATTTTTATAATATCTTATATTCAGATTAAATTCAAAATCTATTCCCAAAACATAACAGTTTATAAGTAAAAATATACATACTTTAAAAAACAGTTTCATTTTCCCCTACCTATCTTACCACTGGCACCTGACCCTTAGTAACTTTTAAAATTGATTTGACTTAATTATATAGTAAATATTTTTCTCGTTTTGCTTTAAATTCAAGTAAATCTTCTTGATATCTTTCTATAATATCACTTGCACTATCACCTTTAGCAAAATATTCTCTTATCTTGCTTGTACCAACAGATTTCTCAAACATATCAACCATATCTTTACCCACTCTTTTATCAAAAAATCCTTTATCTTGATAAGATGTATATAGTTTTTCTAATATGTAGAGTTGAGTCATATATGGTTTGAAAGTTTTCTTGTTTGTAATAATAAGTTGGACACCTGAGCATACTTCTTTACGAAACTTAGTATAAAAAGGCTTAAACGATACTGGCTTGAATACACATCCTGGTATATTTTCTGCATTTAGTTCTTTTGCCAGTTTTTCACCATCTATCCATTCACGCCCTATCAATTTAAAAGGAGTTGTATATCCTACACCATTAGATATAGTTCCTAATTCACCAATACTCCCAGTTGCAGAATAGTAGTATGCAGTATCATATGTAGGAATATGAGGTGACGTTGGTATCCAGTGGAGTCCAGTATCTGCGTAATCCATTTCATGACTATATCCCTTCATTGCAACCACTTTCAGATCGACCCCAATAGCAAATTCCTCATTAAAAAATCTAGCTAACTCACCACATGTCATCCCATAAACGTATGGAATAGGGTACATACCAATAAATGAAGTATAATCTTCTTCCAGTATATTTCCATCTACTAAGTTACCATAAACCGGTATTGGTCTGTCCAATACTACAAATTCTTTGTTGTTTTCTGCTGCTGCCTGCATTGCATACGCCATTGTATATATATACGTATAAGTTCTAGCTCCTATATCCTGTATGTCATATAATAGAACATCTATATCAGTTAACATCTCAGGAGTTGGCTTTTTACTATTTCCATATAAGCTGTATATCTTTATACCTGTTTTTATATCATATGCATCATCTATTTTTTCACTTGCATACGCTACTCCTCTTATGCCATGTTCTGGACAAAATAACTTTGTCAATTCTATCTCTTCTAAATTATCTATTTCGTCAATATTCATCTTCAAATCAGAAGTAAGCCCAGTCTGATTCGTAATCAGTCCAAGTTTTTTTCCTGTATAATTTTTATACCCCTCTTCTAAAAATACATCAATTCCCAACTGTATTTTCACATCATTTCCCAAAATAAAAACTGCATGTAAAATAAATATCACAATTATTAAACCTTTTTTCATTTTTCTCCCCCTTCTAAAAATATTACTTATGAAAGCCAAGGTCAGCAGGATTAATGTCCCCGGACACATGTTCTATTCTTCCACCCTTTTTTTCATACTCTTTCCTCAAACGCTCCACTCTTTCTCCTAATTCTACTGTCGCTTCCGGCAAGTCTTTCTTTTTCATCTTGCCTTTTGACCAATAATCTATTACTAATTTGCTGTCACCATATATATTTTTATGTCCTTCATTTATTGCAATCTTCAACGCAATATAACACCCCAAAAGTTCACCATAATTGTTCGTTGTTCCATCACCAGTAGTATAGTTTCCATATTTATTTATTTTATCTTTTGGGACTACTTTCTCCAATATATTTTTTCCTTTTTCATCTGTTACTTTTACTTCCACACCTATACCACGTCCAGTCCCTGCATCAAAATATATACCCTTTTTTAGTGTAGGGGATATTACTTTTTTGTTATAAAGCGCTCCCATATCCAGCCACGCCTTTGCATCTTCATACAGTTTAAAACTTTTATATCGAGCTTTGTTTGCTTTTACAAGTTTCTCACAATCCGACCAGTTTTCCA
>CAZDNU010000192.1:0-2980 GCA_964506865.1 uncultured Fusobacteriales bacterium
TGTGATAGCGCACAACTATTATATTCCACGGGAGCTTTTGGTAGGACGTGGGCTGAGGAATTTTTTGCATACGGTATTAGAGATAAAGGTAGATATGACGATATATAAAGAAACCTCTTCAGTAATCAAAGAATTATTACAGTGTGATTTTAAGCAAGAAGATGCATATTTGAAGAAAAATATATCAAAAGCTCTATTACCTTTTGGTATAAATAGGAAAATATTTGAATATTCTTTGAAAGGAAGCAAAAGTAGATATATGTATAAAGCATTTAGGGTGTTTGGAAACTATGAAAACTGGATGGAAGAAAACCAAAACTTGTTGAAAAAATATCATGAAATATCATATAAATTAATGAAGGATTTATTGGAAAATATGGAAAATTCAGAGGTAGTAAAATATGATCCTAATGGAGAAAAAAATATCATGGACTCGAAGGCAGTAAAAAAATCTCACAAAGGCTTTCGAAAAGATAAAAGCTTAAAAGAACATTTTTATAAAATACCAAACAACCTTTTAGAGTGAAACAAATTTAAACTCAACTCAAAATATAAACTGATCTGTATAAGGTGGGCAGTTAAAAAGGAAATGCTTATAAGGCTAGCAAAAATAGAGTTTATAAAGTTTTGCAACTAACTATGCTATATAAGCCCAAAGGAGGTGAACCGTCAGAGGTGACGGAGAGAAAATGATAAATAAGTTTAAAAATACAATACTATTTGATTTTTTGTTGGGCGTAATAGTGGTGCTATCTTTATTGATTGGTGTGAGCACATATATAAACATAAGTAATCAAAAGTCATCTATAATAGATAGAATGAGTGAAAATATATCAAGCCAAGGAATAATTTTACGTGAATTGGGAAAAGATGCGATAAATTACGGGGATTTAAGTAGAAATCAAGAGATATTAATGAAGTTATATGAAAATTCTATTTCGGATATATATAAATTGTCAATATATAAGTTTGAAGAAGAAATTCCCATGATAATTTCAAGTACGGATTATGAAAGTATAGGAGAAGTATTGGAAGGTGAAGAGCTATACAAAAGACTAATGGAAAAACCAATACTGATGAATATAATTAACGAGGAAAAAAATGAATATTATGAATATTATGAATATATATTTGCAATAAAAGATGAGGGCGAGCTGATAGGGGCTTTTGAATATGTAATAACATCAAAGATTATAAACTCTACACATAAGAAAGCGCTCATCTCAAATATAATGCTAGCAAGCGTAGCACTTATATTAATAATAGTGTTTACTACATTATTGCTATATTACAGAATATATGCTCCGATATTAACTTTGATAAAAGAAGTCAGAAAGATAAAAAACGGCGAAATAGCTTATGATGTAAAACTAAATGTAAAAAATGAGCTTGGAGACTTGGCTGACGAGATTAATATGATGAAGTCTTCTATATGGGCGAGTTCTCTGGAAAATAGAATGGCGAATCCTCTTACAGGGTTGATGGGTTTGCTAGATACAATAGAAGTTGCTAATGATAAGATTGAAAAAGGTGAAATGTTTGGAGTTGTATCTATAAATCTAAAGAATATAACACCATATAAGATAAAATATGGTTTAAATAGTGGAGAAGATATTATTAGATTAACTTTGGAGATTATAGAAAAGACAATAGAGCTTTTAAATATAGGTGAAAATAATTTGACACAGATAGGAGACAATCACTTTTTAATGCTTTTAATGCCTGAATTCACAGAAGAGTTTGCAAAGAATTTTACAGCAGATTTTGATACAGAAATATTATCATTATATAAAGATAGATCAGAAGATGGAGTGGTCAAGCTTGTAAATATAGAAGAAGAAGAAAAGGCGTACCCACTTATAGTAGCGGAAGTAGGAGTTTTGAACAATACAGGTGACATGGAGTTTAAAGATTATAAAGATATAGAAGAAAAGATACTTGAAATAGAAGAGAAGTTTTATGAGAAAAAAGACGAAAGTTTTTATGTGATGTATACCAAAGATGGATTAAAGCAAAATAAAAATGGTGAAGAAGAGATAAGTGAAATGGAACAAGAAGCAGAAGACTTGGAATTGGAAGAGAATCTTTTGTCAGGTTTAGAGGATTTGTAGAAATTATATAATTAAGGAAGAAAGAGGAAAAAAATGCGACCAAATTGGGATAAATATTTTATGGAGATCACAGAATTAGTAGCAACAAGATCTACTTGTATAAGAAGACAAGTGGGAGCTTTAGTGGTAAAGGAGAAGCAGATACTAGCAACTGGATACAATGGAGTACCTGCAGGGATAGTTCATTGCTTGGAGCGAGGCTGTATAAGAGAAAAACTAAACATACCATCAGGAGAACGACAGGAGTTGTGCCGGGGAATACATGCAGAACAAAACTGTATCGTACAAGCAGCAAAACATGGCACATCTTTGAAAGAGGGAACAATATATATAACAAATCAGCCGTGTATTACGTGCTCGAAGCTTATAATAAATGTAGGAATTAATAGAATAGTGTATAAAAATCCTTATCCTGATAAATTGGCGTTAGAAATGCTTGAAGAAGCTGGAGTGGAAGTGTGTATATATGAAGAAGCCAACTGATAGATCAACTGCAAAAGAGATATTATACTATTTTAGTCTGATAGGTCAATTAGGACTTATAATGCTAGCCAATATATTTGTAGGCATAGGACTATATTATCTAATAAGTCTAAGCGGATTTAAAAACGCATTCTTGTTTATAATATTAATAATACTCGGAGTATTATCGGGGTTTTGGTCTGTGTTTAAAATTCTTATGAAAAAATAGCATAGGGAAGTTTGTTGCAATTAAATTTGCAATTTTTGGGGAAACATTTGGGAAAAAAATATTTGACAAGACATAAAATATATGGTATACTCGTTCTTGTCTTAGGCGAAAGTAGCTCAGTTGGTAGAGCGTCAGCCTGCCAAGCTGAATGTCGCGGGTTCGACCCCCGTCTCTCGCT
>CAZDNU010000193.1:0-9392 GCA_964506865.1 uncultured Fusobacteriales bacterium
ATATTTAAGGTAGACAATAATATAAATACGTTAGTTGATTTTAAATATGTAAGAAAGCTAGATGCAGAAGATGGAGACGATGGAAAAAAGAAAAAGATGTATGGAAAGGCAGGAGAAGACAAGATTATAAAAGTACCACTTGGAACAATGGTACGAGATTTTGAGACTAATCAGCTTTTGATGGATTTAAGCCAAGATGGTGAAGAACGAGTATTCTTGCCAGGTGGAATAGGTGGAAAAGGAAATGTACATTTTAAGACATCAATAAAAAGAACTCCAAAATATGCGCAAAAAGGTAGAAAAGGTAAAGAGATAAAAGTGAAATTTGAATTGAAATTGCTAGCTGACGTGGCATTGGTAGGATATCCAAGTGTAGGAAAATCAAGCTTTATAAATAAAGTTTCGGCAGCCAAATCAAAAGTAGCAAATTATCACTTTACTACACTGGAACCAAAATTAGGAGTAGTACGAATAGAAAATGAAAAAAGTTTTGTAATTGCCGATGTACCAGGCTTGATAGAAGGAGCACATGAAGGCCGTGGACTAGGAGATAAGTTTCTAAAGCATATAGAAAGATGTAAAATGATATATCATTTGGTAGATATATCAGGCATAGAAGGACGAGATCCTATAGAGGATTTTGAACGAATTAATCATGAATTAAAAAATTACAGTGAAAAACTATATAAAAAGAAGCAAATAGTTATAGCAAATAAAATGGACCTGATATATGAGGGCAATGATAATTATAAAAAACTAGAACAATACCTAAAAGAAAAAGAGATAACGCTTTATCCTGTATCTGTAATAACTGGAACGGGTGTAAAAGATGTCATATATGATACCTATAATGTTTTGACGTCAATAGAAAGAGAGCCACTGGAAGACGAGAAAAGTGTACAAGAGGTTTTGTATACACAGTATGCTAAAATACCTGACTGGATAGTAGAGCAAGATGAAGAAGGGGTATATGAAGTAGGTGGAAAAATTGTAGAAAAAGTCTTGGATACATATATATTCGCAAATGAAGATGCTATGGTCAGTTTCATACATTTACTTAGAAATAAAGGCCTAGAGGATATATTGCGAGAAAATGGAGTAGAAGATGGAGACACGGTAAGAATAAGCGGAATGGAATTTGAGTTTGTAGAATAGAGGAGTAATAATATGTTAGGAGTAGTAATGGCAGGACCTACAGGAGTTGGAAAAACCAAGCTTTCGCTAAACTTGGCAAAAAAGCTAGGAGCTAAAATATTGTCTGCGGATTCGATGCAGATATATAGGGAATTAGATATAGGTACAGCAAAGATAAAAAAATCTGAAATGCAGGGAATAGAGCATTATCTATTAAATTTAGTCAATCCAGATGAGTACTTTTCTGTAGGAGACTATCAAAAAAAAGGTGATACCATATTAAATAAGCTGTACAATGAAGAGAAAAACGTAGTATTGACAGGTGGTACCGGTCTCTACATAAATTCATTGACAAATGGCTTGGCCGATCTTCCAAGCGAAAACAAAGAAATAAGAATGAGTCTTGAAAAGAAATCGAAGGAAGAGCTATATAGTATTTTAGAGCAATATGACGAAGAGGCAGCAAAATTTATACATCCAAATAATAAAAAAAGGGTAATACGAGCACTCGAAGTAATAATGTTAACAGGTGAAAAATTTAGCTGTCTTAGAGCAAAAAATATAAAAAAAAATCCATATGAATTTTTTAAATTTGCGCTAGAACGAGATCGAGATAATTTATATGAGCGTATAAATAAAAGAGTTGATATGATGTTTGATGAGGGGCTACTCGAAGAAGCGAAAAAAATATATATAAAGTATAATGAAGAGTTGGAAAAAGTTCAAGCTATAGGATATAAAGAACTATTTTTGTATTTTAAAGGGAAAACGACTTTAGAAGGTGCTAAAGAGCTTATAAAGCAAGATAGCAGACGATATGCAAAACGACAATTTACATGGTTTAAAAATGATCCAGCATATCAATGGTACAATTTAGATATGCTTTCTGAAGATGAAATATTACAGGATATTTTGGAAAAAATTAAAAAACACTAAAGAAAATATTATAATTATACGATAATTATAATAGGCGAACAATGGCAAGAATTATCAAGGATGATAAAAACTATCCAAGGAGGGATAAGATATGGAAATGTTACAGGAATTAGACATGATGATAGCGACGTATTCATCAGTTGAGGAGGATTTTTTGATACAAGAATTTATTGATGAGTTAGAGCAAATCAAAGAATCGGTATTTTTAACAAGCAAGAGCGTATAGTTCTTGCTTATTTTTTTATATTATGGTAAAATAAAGATAGATAAATCTACTATTTACTGTAAATTTTGCAAAAAAATACTGTGAGCTATTGAATGAGGATGATAGTATGAAATTCTGGAAAAAAATAATGTTGCTTGGCCTTTTGGTATTTATGATAGGATGTACTAATTTATCAAAACAGCAAGATCTAAATCATATAAATTTTTATGATGAAGACTTTAAGAAATATTATGAAACTTGGCAGTTAGACAAGGCTTTGAAAAGAATAAAAGTTTTGGAAAATTCAGAGGAAGATGCATATAATAACATAGATTTTTCTCATGTTAAACAAATAATAGAAAAAAGACAAACAAAAAAAGAGGAATTAGAAAAAATCACAGTAAATATTAAGAAGAGTATACTAGAAGACGACATTCAGGCAATAGAAAAGTACATTGATAAAACTCTTATAAATGTTTTGAAATTCAAGGAGTTGAAAAAATATAATTTTTCCGGCCTGAAGGTATATGGTGCTAAGATTCACTACTTAAAAGATTCTGCTGAAGCAATTTACGCATTTTATTATATGGATGATATATATTATTATGCGCTGAAGTTTTCGTATAAAAATGAGAGGTGGGTAATTGTAGATTTTGTGGAAAAGGCAGGTGTCTGAATGAAAGAAGGACAACTTTTTTTTGAGGTAGACTCGCAGTATAGAAATTTAGGACTAATCCGGAATGTTGTACGTAATTTTCTTGATATCGAGCAAATAAATACTTCTGATAAGATTCATTTGATATCAGTGATTGATGAATTATCAACTAATGCTGTAGAACACGCTTATCTGGCTGTAGAAAAAGATTACAATCCATTACAGCTTAGTATCAAGATTGATAAAGAGCTGGTTCAAATTATAGTTGAAGATTATGGAAGAGGTTTTGATGAAAAGAAAAAAAGCAAAGATGAAGGCGGGCTAGGTTTAAATATTGTGAAAAGTATAGTAGATAATTTTGAACTCATTAAGAAAAATGATGGGACAAAAATTAATATTATAAAAAAAATTAAAAGGGAGGAGACATAATGATGACAAATTTCGAATTAAATGAAGAGATGAAAAATGGTGTAATGGTAATAAGCGTAAAGGGCGAGTTAGATGCACTAGTAGCTCCAAAATTAAAAGAAAAACTTATAAAAGCAAGTGAAGAGGGACAAACAAAATTTGTAATTGATTTCAAAGAATTAATTCACATAAATAGTTTGGCAATGGGAATATTAAGAGGTAGACTACGAGAAGTAAAAGAAAATGGTGGCGATATAAAACTTATCAACTTAAATTCTCATATTGCAACAATTTTTGAGATGGTAGGTCTAGATGAAATATTTGAGATATATAGTTCCGAAGAGGAGGCATTGGCGAAATTCTAGTAAGCTACAGGGGGCATAAATATGTTTATGATAGAAGAAGATGAAAAAAAGCGAGAAGAACAAAAAGAGAGGTCTTTGAAACTAGCGCGTTTTTATAAAGAGGAAGCTTTGTATGAAGAAGCAATTAAGAAATATGAATTGTATATTTTTCTAGCAAAAAGTTGCGAAAAGCAGATTGACTACATGATATATAAAGAGCTGGCTATATGTTATGCTTTGAAAGGTCATACTGCAGAAGCAATAAATAATCTAAGGAAAGCCGAAGACATAAATGCTAGCGACGAATCTATTATATATCTTCTTGCGCAAATGTACTTACAAGCTGGTGTAGATGAAAAAGCTAAGCAATATTATTATAAATTATTGGATCTTAATGGAGAAAGTGTATCAGTGTATTATCAATTAGGTGAGATATACTATCGCGAAAATGATTTTGCAAAGGCCATAGAGTGTTGGGAAAAAGTCATCTATTTAGAACCAACAAATTCCTATACGCAATACTTGTTAGGAGTTATATACTTTACTAAAAAACAGTATGAAAAAGCAGAAGTAGCATTTAAAAAAGCATATGAGCATGGCTACAGAAGTGCGGCATTATACCAATATTTAGGTAGAGTGTATTCGAGATTAGGCAATAAAGAACAGTCAAAATTAAATTTTTTGATAGCCCTTGAAAAAGATCCAAGCAATGCATTGATATATAAAGAATATTTAAGAGAACTAACAGAAAAAGAACTTACAGAAGAAAAAATAAAACTTGAATCATCAGAAGGTTATAGCATAAGTGATTATAAGATGGGACTTTATTATAAATACATAGGAGAAAATGAAAAAGCATTAGCAGTATTTAAAAAACTTTTAAAGGAAAATATATCAAAAATTTTAAAAGTAGCTGTAAGAGCAGAGGTAAGTGATATATATGCTATGGAAAAAAAAAATAAAAGTTAATTTAATCTTATTAGTTTTTATAGTTTTTTCAAGACTTCTATTTTGTGAAAACTATACGGTGAAATTAGAACAAGCAAAAACATATTATAAGCAAAAAGAGTATTTGCAGGCTGTGTTTATATTGGAAAAAACACTGGAGACTTATCCAGAGTATAAAGCAGCCAATATATTATATTTAAAGACAGTGTATAAACTTCAAGAAATGAGCATATTTGAAAAAGAATATCACCATATAACTTCATATGAAGATAAATATAAATTAGATTTGTTAGATTTTTTGATAAGTAACAATGAGATTGAGAAATCAGAAATTTTATATGATAGTCTTGAAAATAATGCAAAAATTGAAGATAGATTCATGAAATTTTTATATGAACAGGGACAGAAAAAAAAGATACTGGAAAAATATAAATATTACAAAATGATTGATCAAATAGAAAAAGATAAAAAAAATGCAGAAGGAAAGTATTTCGAAGCAATACAAGCACTAAAATCAGGTAATAGAATGACAGCATTGCTTAGATTGGATGAGGCAATAGAACTATTTCCTGAAGAGTACATATATTTTCTAAAAAAAGGACAAATATATGCAGATGAAAAAAATTTTTTTCTTGCAGAAAGAAATTTTCTAAAGGCACTAAACTTGCAAGAAAATGATGAAATATACTTGAACATGTTTAGAATATATCTTGACACGAATGATGAGTTTAAAATGTATGAGATAGCTAAACATATTCTTGATAAAAAAGAAGTAAAAAAAGTACTAAAAAAAATTTACTATCGACAGCAAAATGAAAGAAAAAATGTAAGAATAGTGAGAAAAGAGAACGATAAAATCTACCTTGATAAACGATTGTTAAAAAATGCAAAAATTGGAGACGCTTTTTATTTGCAAAAAGATAAAGAGACCCTGTATGATATGGTTACAGGGGAAAAATTGGGAAATGTAAAGGAAAATATTGCTAAAATACGAGTATATAAAGTTTTGGAAAAAGTTTTGGTATTTCAAGTATTAGAAAAATTTCAAGAGTTGGACATTAAATCAAATTATATAATAAAACGAGAAAGGGCTTATAAATATTAGGAGGTGAGTTTCATTACAGCATTATGGATAGTAGTAACGGCTGTCACGGCAGTATTGATCGGTGGCAGCGTTGGATATATATTAAGAAAAAAGATAGTTGATGCAAGACTAGAAGAATTGAAGTCGGCAAATGAAAAGATCGCAAGTGCAGAAAAGGAAGCGGAAAGCTTAAGAAAGAGTGCTCAAAGAGAAGCTGAAAATTTAAAAAAAGAGCATGAAATAAAAGCACGAGAAGAGATTTTTAAGCTGAAAGATGAAGCAGAAAAGGAAATAAAGCAAAATAAAAATGAGATTACAAAGAAAGAGCAAAGACTTATAAAAAAAGAAGAAAATTTAGATTTGAAAATGGACAAACTTGAAAAGAAAGAAAAAGATCTTGAAAACAAACATGAAAGTATAAAAGAGATGGAGTCTCAAATACAAATTCTCATTGATAAACAGGATAAAGAACTTGAGAGAATATCTGAAATGACAAGAGATGAAGCCAAAAATACACTTTTAACAAAACTTGAAAACGAATTAAATCACGAAACAGCAGTATTGATAAGAGAATATGAAAATAAACTCCAAGAAGAAAAAGATAGACTGGGAAAACGAATTATATCAACTGCAATAGGAAAAGCTGCCTCAGATTATGTGGTAGAATCTACTATTTCAGTAGTTCAACTTCCCAATGATGAGATGAAAGGTAGAATAATAGGTAGAGAAGGTAGAAACATTCGAACAATAGAGTCACTAACAGGAGTAGATGTAATAATAGATGATACTCCGGAAGCAGTAGTTGTATCATGTTTTGATGCTGTCAAACGAGAAATAGCAAAAGTAGCAATTGAAAAATTAGTAGTTGACGGAAGAATACATCCGGCAAAAATAGAAGAAGCAGTCGATAAAGCTAAACAAGAAGTAGAAGCAACTATAGTTGAAGCAGGAGAACAAGCTTTGCTGGAGCTAGGGATAGCTAATATGAATCAACAAATAATAAAAATACTTGGAAGATTGCGATATAGAACTAGTTATGGTCAAAATGTACTGGTACATTCTATTGAAGTAGCACATTTGGCGGGAGTAATGGCAGCTGAATTAAAAGCGGATGTAGAGCTTGCAAAACGAGCAGGACTTTTGCATGACATAGGAAAAGCCATTGATCATGATATAGAAGGTTCGCATGCAATAATAGGTAGAGATTTCTTGAAAAAATTCAATGAAAAAGATACTATATTAAACGCAGTAGCGGCACATCATGGAGAAGAAGAATTTCGAAGTGTGGAAGCTATATTGGTACAGGCAGCCGATGCTATTTCTGCATCAAGACCAGGTGCAAGAAGAGAAACACTAGCTACTTACTTAAAACGTCTTGAGACTTTAGAAGGGATAGCCAATGAAGTATCGGGAGTAGAGGCATCATATGCTATACAAGCAGGTCGAGAGATCAGAATTATAGTAAAACCAGATGAGATAGATGATGACAAAGCAACTAGAATTTCAAGGAATGTTGCCAAAAAAATAGAGATGAATATGCAATATCCAGGACAAATAAAAGTTACAGTTGTGAGAGAAACAAGAGCAGTTGACTATGCAAAATAAATTTGACTGGATCAAAATATAAACTTAGACTTAATTTAGTGGGGGGACTCACTTCTTACTTAGTTTTCAGTCGAATATAATTTTGATTTGACTAAGTATCAAACAACAAAATCCAGCGACGTAGAATTCTATCTACTGTATATCAAATATATACGAGATAAATTCAAAGAGTCGGATAAAGCGGACGACTTTTATAGTCGTCCTTTTAATTATAGAAAGGTGGAAAAAATTTGAAATTTTTAATAGTAGGAGATATATTTGGAAGTCCGGGAAGAAAAATCCTGGAAAAATATTTGGCAAAGAATAAAAAAAAGTATGATTTTATAATTGCAAATGGAGAAAATGCAGCAGGTGGATTTGGAATAACTCCAAAAGTTGCTGATTATTTGTTTGATATCGGAGTAGATGTAATAACAAGTGGAAATCATATATGGGACAAACGAGAAGTGTATCCTTATCTAGATAAAGAGACTAGGATTTTGAGACCTTTAAATTATCCAAAGGGCGTGCCAGGAAATGGTGCTATGATTTATGAAGCCAAAAACGGAGTAAAAGTAGCTGTGGTGAATCTACAGGGAAGAGTATTTATGCCCGAAATATCGTCACCATTTGAAGTAATTGAAGAAGAGATCGATCAACTGGATTTGAAAGCAGATATTACTATAATAGATTTTCATGCGGAAGCAACGTCTGAAAAAATAGCTATGATGTGGCATATTGATGGTAAAGCAGCACTGTTATTTGGGACTCATACACATGTACTAACAGCTGATGAAAGGATACTGCCAAGTGGTACCGGTTATATCAGTGATATAGGTATGACGGGTAGCTTTGATGGTGTGATTGGTGCAAAAAAAGAAAAAGTATTAGAAAAATTTAAAACAAGCTTACCAGTGCGATTTGAAGTATGTACTACAGACGTGAAACTAAATGGTATCGAAGTAGATATAAATGAAAAAACTGGTAAATGCATAGATATAAATAGATTGAATATAAGAATGGATGCTATATAAGGAACTTTCTTAATTTCTTTATAAACTATAATTATCGGGAGTATTATATTTGCTTGAAGATAAAAGATTATTCGAAGAACTAAAAAAATTTAAATAAAAAAGCACGAATTATGGTTATTGCTAAAATATTAATTCAAAAATACAGACGAAAACACTTTTATCGAAAGACAAAGGAGCTAACTGCAAATGAAAAAACTTATAATAAGTGGAAGAGTTCAAGGTGTGGGATATAGGTATTATACTTATAAAAATGCAAACTTTTTAGGAATACATGGAACGGTAAGAAATTTAGCTGATGGGAATGTAGAGGTAATAATAGCTAACAAAACTTCAGAAAAAGATTACAAAAAATTTTTGAGTCAGCTGTACAAAGGTCCGGGGTTTTCTAATGTATACAATATAGAAGAAAAATACATAGAAAACGACAAAGAGTTTAAAGATTTTTCGATAATATAACCAACAAAGGAGTTTGATGGTAAAATGAGTAAATGTTTGCGTTGTGGGAAAGAGATAGATTTGATTTTTAAAAAAAATGATGAAGTATTTTACTGCAAAGATTGCAGTATGAAAATTTTACAAAATGGAAACACAACGTTAAATAGATCTAGTACAGAAAAAAAAGATGAAATAAGTATGGTATATTATATGATACCAGGACTGTACCAACTAAAAAAACGAAAAATTTTTGTAGCAATATCTTATATAACGTCACTTGTGATAATTCCTATGTTTTGGGTATTATTTTTATATGCACTTGATAATTTAGAACTTTTGATAGAAAAAATTAAAATAATGACTTTTATTATTACAGTTTTTATACTTTTAAATATGATCTTTGTAATAGCAGCAAATATTTTGGAAGTCATTAAGGAGGAATAAATGAACATATTGGTATCAAATGATGATGGAATTCATGCAAAAGGAATAGAGGTATTAGTAAAAAAATTGCGAAAAGCAGGGCATACAACGTGTGTGGCAGCTCCATTAAGAGAGTCAAGTGGCACAGGGCACGGTGTAACACTTCACAGACCGCTTCGTGTAATAGATTATTATAAAAATA
>CAZDNU010000194.1:0-2134 GCA_964506865.1 uncultured Fusobacteriales bacterium
AAATTGTTCAAGATATATTGTGATACCTCTTTAATTCGTTCCGGATGTAGCAATGCTTCTTTAGTCTCTGATGCTGTTAGTTTATTCTCATCTTGTTCCATCTCAATAGATTTAAACTTAGGACGTACATCATTATAATCTACTTTGAACTTTAGCACCTTTTCATCTCTAATTGCATGAGTGATCACATATGAATGTATTTCTCTGCCAAATACGGTTGCGGTTGTATCTGAGCCCAAAGCATTTTCGGGAAAAATAGGCGTACCTGTAAACCCAAATTGATAGTATTGTTTGAACTTCTTTTTAATATTTTTTTGCGCTTCACCAAACTGTGACCGATGTGCCTCATCAAAAATAAATACGACTTGCTTATTATATATGGGTAAGCCCGTTTCGCTTTTGATTAGGTTGTTCAGTTTTTGAATGGTAGTGACAATGATCTTATTATCATCTTTGTCTATGTTTCGCTTTAAACCTGCGGTATTTTCTGAACCATTCACACTATCAGGAGAAAAACGCTGATACTCTTTCATCGTTTGGTAGTCTAGATCCTTTCTATCTACTACGAAAAACACTTTGTCAATAAACTCTAGCTCAGTAGCCAAACGCGCTGCTTTAAAACTCGTCAGTGTTTTGCCAGAGCCTGTTGTATGCCATATATATCCACCACTTTCTAAGGTGCTCCATTTTTTAGTTTGATATGAACTTCTTATTTTCCACAAAATTCTTTCTGTTGCCGCAATTTGATATGGTCGCATGACAAGCAAGTTATCACTGGAATCAAAAACAGAATAATGTAACAATACATTTAATAAAGTATTTTTCTGAAAAAATGTTGCCGTGAAGTCCTTTAAATCTTTAATTAAAGTATTTTTTGAATTTGCCCAATTCATAGTAAAATCATAGCTGTTTTTATCTCTTTCAGTCGTGTTTGCAAAATATCGAGTATCCGTCCCATTAGAAATCACAAATATCTGCAAATACTTATATAGTGAGTTTTCGGCATTAAAACTCTCCTTACTATATCTATGTACCTGATTAAATGCTTCTCGAATGGCGATTCCACGCTTCTTTAATTCCACTTGCACCAAAGGTAAGCCATTAACCAGTATAGTCACATCATATCGATTAGACTGAGTTCCCTTTTGCTCAAACTGAGAAATCACTTGCACTTTATTTTTTGCAACATTCTTTTTATCGACAAGATAAATATTTTGAATATGACCATCATCAAAAACAAAGTCATAAATATAATCGTTGTGAATTTTACGAGTTTTATCAAGGTGGTTGTCACTTGGTTTGTCTAAAAACTGTTCACAAAATCTCATCCATTCAGCTTCGGAAAATTTCACGTTATTGAGGTCTTGTAGCTGTGCACGAACATTTGCAAGCATTTTTTCGGGCGTATTTAAAGATTCTAGGTATTCATAGCCTTGATTTACTAAATCATTGATGAACTCCTTCTCTAAATTATTTTCACTTTGATAACTTTCGTATACCTGTGAACACCTAGTATATTTGTCTAAAACGATAAAGTTTTTTGATTCTGCAATTGTTTTGTAATCTATCATTTAAAAACCTCCTTAACTAAAGCATTTTGATAAACCTTTTCAAGAAAGGCTGAACCAAGAGAATTTGACACCATATATGCACGGCCAATTATCTTTTCTCAAATCAATCTGTGTTTATCTTTTTTCATCTATGGTTTCCTCCTTCTTTGGAAAAGAAAGAAGCATATTACGATAATACTCGTATTGCTTTTGACGCAATTCTATTTCACGGGGTAATCCTTCAGTGATTGATGTTGTCAATGCGTCGAATTTATCTAAGATAGAAACGATGCGATTTTGCTCGGGTAGTGGTAGGATAGGAATTATTATTTTTGACATATCGGTAGCTGAAACATCAATAACCTTTGTTCCTTTTGCATATTTTCTTTTCTGAATTGCAAACATTTCTGTTTGAGTATAATAAGCAAAGTACTTGCATAATATCTGATTTGTTGGTTTAAAAATAGTTGCGTGCCCACCAGTAACGGCCTGTACTTTACCAAGATAGACAACGGCTTTTCCAACATCTTCTAAATTTTCACTCGTATTTGTTATAACAACATCGCCATTATTAACTTTTTTCA
>CAZDNU010000195.1:0-2452 GCA_964506865.1 uncultured Fusobacteriales bacterium
CGGATAAATATGCATTGGAGGTGTTTTACTTGAAAAAGATCATATTATTAATTATTTTGTTAGCTGTAGCGGGATGCTTTGGCGGCTATGAAGATGAAGGTAAGATAGGTATAATAGAAGGTTATGTTATAGATATAATTAGTGGTGAAACAGTAGCTGATACCGTAGTAAAAGTACAAGATATAAGCTATATAACAGCAAGTGATGGTTATTTTCCTCTTTCAAGAAGTGGCGATGATCCTTATATCATACCAAAAGAATCTGGAGACAGCTATAGAATAGATAATGAGGCATATTATCTCAAAACAGGAGTAACAAGGTTATCATATGGTCAGAAAAATCTTATGGCGTTTATAACTCCAAAGCCGATAGTCAGAGAAGGTGAAATGGAGCCAAAGAAATTTTCAGTAGCTGGGGAGATATACTCTGAAGGGACTGGTACTTTGCTTCGAGGAGCTACAGTAGTGATAAACGGAGTATTTACAGAGATACCATATATGGAGGTACTAGACAGCAATAGTAGTTTTCTTATAAGTAATATACCGGAATCCAAAATAAATGTATATGTTTTTAAGGATGGTTATGACTCATACTCAAAAGTGATAGACTTAAATGAAGATAAGTTAGATTTATTAATATACTTAAGAGAGAATTCGTCAAAAGAGTATGGGACATTAAATGGTCAAATAACAGGGTATAATAATGAAGCGTGTGGACATTCTATAATAAGCTGGGGTCAAAAAGGGAGCAATAGATATCAATTTACTATGACAGATACATTTGGTAACTATACCTTATATGGATTGCCAGTTGGTTTAAATCAAATCACAGTAAAATCTCCAGGATTTTATAATTCTTCGCCAGCAAGTGAAAATCAAATAGAAATAAGTGCAGGCGAGATAAGCTTACATAATGTAAAAATGGAATATATAAAAGGAGATGAGTAAATATAATAGATAAGGAGGTTTGAGGCAAGATAAATAGAACTAGGAAAATCTTGTCAAATACTTGAATGAAAAGATCCGATATATTTTATTTTGTATTTTTTATTATAATAGGAATAAGCTTGATATTGTATTATGATAATCAGGAGAGCCAAAATACAGATAAATTTACAGTAAAAAAAGACTTGGAAATGAGATACACAGATTTCAATCAAAGAAACGGGAAAAAAGAGATAAATGCTGCGGATTTAGAAGACTTGAAAATTCGAGGTATAAATACAAAAGCAAGAAAAGGGATAGTAAAATATCGGAAAAAACTAGGTTATATTGCTAGCATTTCTGAATTAGAGATAATAAAAGGAATAGGACCGGCTACGGTTCGAAAACTAGACAAGTATTTTTATGTGGATAAAGAAAAAAAGCAAACTGTAAAAAAGATAAATATAAATACTGAAAACATTGAAACTTTGAAGTGGTTGAAATTTACGAATAAAGAGATAAAAAAGATACAAGAATGGAAAAGAGAGAACGGAAGTATCTTTTGCAATGTAGAATTATTGGAGATTTTAGGTGATAAAAGATACAATTTATTTACAGAAATGATAGCCTATTAATATGTTTTTGTGTTAATAGGCTTTTTTTCTTTTTTGCTTGACAAAATAGAGAGCTTATGCTAAAATACTTGAGCTGTGCCGGGGTGGTGAAACTGGTAGACGCGCTAGACTCAAAATCTAGTGGGGGTAACCTCGTGCCGGTTCGATTCCGGCCCTCGGCACCATATAAAAATATGGGAAAGACACTGAAAATTATATAGTAGAAAGAAGCAAGTATTTTACTTGCTTCTTTTGTTTTTTGTATATTTAATTTATTTATCTATTTTGAGTGCAATGATTCTATTTTTTGGTAATTTCCATAGTATATTTTAAGGTCTTTTAGTATTTTCATAAAGTCATTAATATATTGGTTGCTATTTCTGAGTTCATCATTTCCTGCTATTCCTACTATTTGTAATTTTTGACCTTTTGCTATTTCTACATTTGATACTGGTCCTTGACGGGTCAGATAGCATATTAGATCAGGTGCCATAGCCCATATTTTACCGGTGGACAATTTGGCAAATAAATTTTCATTTTCATAGTAAATAGTCATGACTTCTCCTGTATCACAGTGTTTTACCTTGACATTGCCAAAATCAAATCCCGAATTTGAACTTGGATGAGATATATCTATGACTGTAGCTTCTCCAAATGTATAAAATGTGTACCCTAAAGTCTGAAGAGCTTGAAAAACAGTAAGATATAGATTTTTGTTATTTAGACCTTCTTTTATAGCTTTACCTAAGTTCCATACATCGTGATATGTATTTTTTATAATAGAAGTTTTGCTTTGAGCTCCACTTTGATTGTAAGCTAACAGACCACCGATATCTCCAAATATAGGCATTTCCACGATCTGTCGTGTAAGATCTTCCATAAGATATGGAATTTCTTCTTTGGTATATTTATCTA
>CAZDNU010000196.1:0-2091 GCA_964506865.1 uncultured Fusobacteriales bacterium
TGGTAAAAATATAAATTCAGGAGGAAAAAATGAAGTACGTAATATTTTTAATAGATGGAATGGCAGATGATAATTTGGAGGAATTAAGTGGTAGGACACCAATAGAGGCTGCAAAAACTCCAAATATTGATAAAATGGCAAAAAAAGCAAGTTTTGGAACTTTTCTAACATTGCCTGATGAATTTCCTACATCTTCTGATGTAGCAAATATGTCAGTGCTTGGTTGGGACTTAAATACAAGCTATACAGGTAGAGGAGCCATAGAAAGCTATGGAGCTGGAGTAGAGATGGATTCGGACATGATAGTGTTTCGTATGAATTTAATAACAGTAAAAGATAACATGATAGAAGATTATTCGGCAGGACATATTACAGAAGAAGAAGCTGGAGAACTAATAACTTATCTAAAAAAAGAATTGGACACAGACGAAGTATATATGAAAACAGGTGTAAGCTATAGAAATTTGTTGTACATGAAAGGTGATAAATATAGTGCTGAAATTGATTATGCAAAGCCTGATTCATCACATGGTATGATTTGGAAAGATATTTTGCCAAAGGCAAGAGATAAAAAAGCAAAATATACAGAAGAAAAACTAATTGAACTTATGTATAAAGCGAAAGAGCTGTTGGAAAAACATCCAATAAATATACAACGAGTAAAAGAAGGTAAAAATCCTGCTAATTTCATATGGCCATGGTCAGGTGGAGCCAAACCTAACATGAAAAGTTTTGAAGATATTTATCATAAAAAAGGTGCAATAATATCAGCAGTAGATGTGATACTTGGGTTGGGAAGGTTGGGCAAAATGGAAGTAATAAAGCCTGAAGGAGCCACAGGATATATAGATACAAACTATGAGAACAAAGCATTGGCGGCAGTTGACTGTCTACAAAGAAATGATTTTGTCTACCTTCATGTAGAAGCTGTAGACGAATGTGGACATATGGGCGATTTACAAATGAAAATAAAAGCAATAGAAGATATAGATAGAAGGCTTATTGGTACATTTTTTCAAGAGTACAATAAAAAGTTTGATGAGCCACTAAGAGCACTTGTGTTGCCAGATCATCCTGTACCTATAAAATTGAGAAAGCATACACGAACAAAAGTACCATTTATGGCTTGGGGTGAAAATGTAAGTATCGATAGCTCAATACAAGAATATAGCGAGAATACATGTATAAATGGAAAATATGTCAATCTAAAAGGCAGAGAATTAATGAATTTACTTTTTTCAAATAAGATATAGGTGGTATAAATGAAATATGAATATATATTTGGGCCTGTTCCGTCTAGAAGATTAGGAGTGTCTTTGGGTATAGATTTGATACCTTACAAGACTTGTTGCCTAGATTGTGTCTATTGTGAGTGTGGGGCCACAACACAAAAAACATTGGAACGTAAGGAGTATGTCCCTACAAATAAAGTCTTAGAAGAAGTGGAAGACTTTGTAAAAAACTCTGGGATGAAACTGGATTATATAACATTTGCAGGATCTGGTGAACCAATGTTAAATAAAAATATAAGCAAAGTAATAAATGGAATAAAAAAAATAACAGATACTAAGATAGCTCTAATAAGTAATGGGATACTTTTTTCGGATCATAATGTAATAGATGAAGTATTGGAATGTGATATGATAATGCCATCAATTGATGCAGTATCGGAAGATATATTCAACAAGATAAACAAACCGATAAAAGAAATTGATATTAAAAAAGTAATTCAAGGTTTAATTGAATTACGAAAAAGGTATAACGGAATCATCAATTTGGAAATATTTATTATTGACGGAATAAATAATACGAAAGATGAATTAGATAAATTGAAAGAAGTTATTTTAAAAATAAAACCAGACATGGTGCAATTAAACTCTCTAGATCGCCCACCAGTAGAAAAGTGGGTACAACCGGTATCAATAGAAAAATTAGAAGAAATAATAGCTTACTGGAATCTAGATAATGTGGAAATAATAAAAAAATATCGAAGCAGAAATATGATAAAAAATTATAATAAAGATCATGAAGAATTGATACTGAACATGCTGGGAAAAAGACCATGTACACTAGAGGATCTAGCAAATATAA
>CAZDNU010000197.1:0-6614 GCA_964506865.1 uncultured Fusobacteriales bacterium
TTTCATTCCCATACTATGAGTATAGCCTATCTTTTCTTGCTCAATTGCTCGTATTCCTTCTTGCTTTATGCTTTCTGGAGTATCAAAATCAGGCTCCCCTACTTCTAAATGTATGACATCTTCCATCTCCAATGCTTTTTCTAATATATCCATTACTTTAAATGAATTTATTTTTTTCAAAATTACCACCCCATCAATTAATATATGGCAAGTATATTTCAAATTTTGTACCACTTTCTATCTTCGAATATACTTTTATTGTACCTTTTAGTCTCAAAACAGCATCTCTAAGTGCATTTAATCCTATTCCGCGTCCCGATATCTCATTTATAATATCCGAAGTAGAAAAACCATGATTAAATATAATTTCTAGTATCTCTGCTTTTCCCATTATAGCTAAGTCTTCCTCATTGTAGTAACCTTTTTCCAATGCACGCATCTTTATTTCATCGATGTCTATTCCCTTCCCATTATCTTCTATACTAATAAATATAAGGTTTTCCTGTTTTTTTATACGAGTTTTTATTATATTTTCATGCTTCATATCTATAAAAACACCTTCATCATAAAAAGCATGCTCAACTACATTTCTATATATATGCACCAAAACTTTTCCAAATTCTTTATAATTTTCTATATCCACGAAGATATCGTCACCTTCTATTATGAAGTCGGCAATATCTTTTTTTCTCTGTTTTGCTAAATTAAATATATAGTTTGAGTATATACTTATTAGAATTTTGAAATTTTTCTTTTTTAGTTCATTTATCTTTTGTAGTACTTTTTTTGTTGTGTTCGATTCAGTTTCTTTTTTCAAGATTCTTTCTATCTCTTCTAGTTTCAACGAATGTACTTCCAATATATTATCATCTGAAATTATATTTTCAAAGTGCTCTCGTACTCTCCTTACATCTTTGCTCGGGTAATATGGTATCTCATCGCAATTGACTTTCAGCAGTATCTCTTTTTGCTTTTTTTCATAATACCCAATTAATACCGTTTCAAGATAGTGAATTTTTTTCGCGGTATTTCGCATTTGTAATTGACTAAAATTTCCTTTTAGGGTATGCAAATCCTGCAAAGCTTGATATATCAATTTTTCATCATATGGCGTATCAAATATTTTCAATATAATTTCTTTGTAGAAATTGCTAAACTGTTTTAATATGTCATTAAATTCATTTCTATATTTTACTACATTTAATATCATATCTACTACTTGTTTCTCTTTTACTACTCTGTGCTCTAATTCTATTACTTCCGTTATATCCGACAAAATCATTGTGATTTTTATTTTCCCATAATATGACGCTATTTTATAATCAATCTTGACTACTATATTATTTATTTTCAATTTTTCAGGCAAAAGTGGTATATATAGCTTTTTTATCCGTCTTGTAGGTTTTTTTATAAGTTTTAAAAATATCTGCTGTACTATGTCTATGCTCTCATCTATTGGTAGTAATTTCAAAATATTTTTTTTCGCAATGTTTTGACCGAAGATTTCCTTACATTTATCACTAACTTCTTCATCTATTATAAAATCTTCACCAAATGATAAAAAGCCTTGATCTGTACTATTCAAGAAATTCATTACTTTTTGTATATTTATTTTTAACTTTTTATCTATGTCTGCTATCTTATCAAAATCTTTTTTTAGTCTATAATTAGCATTTTCAAGTTGATCATTTTTTTCTTCCAATCTTTTTCTTATTATAAAGTTTTCAAATTTGTATCGATACATAAATCTGTTTATATAGAAGCTAAATAAATTTATTAGTACCGTTGCAATTATTAGACTTTTTTTCGTATAATAATCATTTACAGTCAATATTACCACCACAGAAAATATAGCAGTTGATATTATATAAAAATAGAGTGTATTTCGTACTTCATCTGTCAAGAAAAAAGCAAAAAGCATTATAATGAAAAAATATATTATGAACCCAATATAGCCTGTTATAACTACACTTCCAGCTACTGCCCATAAATACAGGACATAAATATAAGCGTACTTGTACAATATCTCTTTTTTATTGTATTCAAAATTTTTCTGCCTCAATCTCAAATAACTAATCGGTATAAAAACTGTATAAATTATAGCCCCTATCAAACTTAAATATCGCATCTCAATTGAAATAATTCCAATATAAGATAGCAAAAACATCGCAATATGAGCAAAAAAGCTTACAATAGAAAAATAAAGCCCCTGTTGTCGCGCTTCTTTAAAGTGTTCATTATTAAATTCCTGCCTATCGCTAGCACTGATAGCTTCATTTTCAATTTTCATATTCATCACTATCCCCAAATATCTAATCCTTCACAATATCAAGGCCGGCTATCCCATTTAATTTAAAATCAGCAAAACAAGTCTTTTTATGCTTTTGATACTTATAATATGCTGCTGCTGCTATCATCGCCCCATTGTCAGTGCATAGCTGTATCGAAGGATATACTACAACTATATTGTGCTCTCTAGCTTCTTCACGTAGCTTTTTCCTAAGCAACGAATTTGCTGCAACTCCACCAGCAAGCAATATCGTTTTCACTTTTTTCTCCAGTGCTGCTTTTATTGTTTTTTTTACCAATACGCTTACCATTGCTTTTTGAAAAGAAGCCGCTATATCTTCAACTTTGTATTCTTCATCTTTCATCTTAAATTTGTTTACATTATTTATTATAAATGTCTTTATCCCACTAAAGCTAAAATTATATTCTCCATGAGCACTGGCTTCTTTTATTTTCAAAAAATCTTCATTTCCTTTGTAATACATCTTATCAATAATAGGCCCACCTGGATATCCCAATCCAAGTACTCTAGCTACTTTGTCATATGCCTCACCTGCTGCATCATCCAAAGTTGACCCCATGTTATAAAAGTTATGCTCTTGATCGATATACACAATATTTGTATGTCCTCCAGATACCACAAGTGATATTATCGGCATTTCTACGTTATTTTCAATAAAATTAGAATATATATGCCCTTTTAGGTGGTGTACAGGAATCAAAGGTTTCTCTAGGCCATACGCTATAGATTTGGCAAATGCTATTCCCACTAGCAAGGCCCCTATCAATCCCGGAGCATAAGTCACTGCAATACAGTCAATATCCTGTAAAGTAAGATTTGCTTCCTTTAGTGCTTCTTCTAATATATTGGAAATATTTTTTACATGATGTCGAGATGCTATTTCCGGTACTACTCCACCATACTCTTTGTGAATTTCAATCTGAGATGATATTATATTTGAAAGTATTTTTTTTCCGTCTTCTACTATTGCTATCGAAGTCTCATCACATGATGTCTCTATCCCTAATATCTTCATTTATACCTCCATCCATTTTTTTAGTCTTCCCATTATATAAATTATATCATATTAGCGTATCTATTTCAATTATTCTTTACTATTATTATTAGATTTATCATATATTTTATATCTAAACTTATTTTGATGTTTTTATCACACAATTTTGCAATTACTTTGTACACTTTTTTAGAGCTATCTTTTGTAAATTCCTTTTCTATTCTAAGCTCAATTGGTTTTATACACAATGTTTCTTTGTCAAAATTCATAAGACTGTCTACCTCTATATAGTCACACTGAATTTTTTCTTTGTTTTTTATAGCACCCTTTATAATTTTGATCTTTTCAGAAATTAAAAAATTTTTAAGATTTTTTATTTTTTGTTTTTTTATTGATAATTTGGAATCTATTTTATATTTTTGGGATAATTCTAGTTGTTGCTCTTTAGTATAAAAATCAGCTGGTAATCTATCTTTCTTTCTTCTATTGCATCTTTTACACAATATTACAGCATTTGAGGTCCCATCTTTATTCTTTAATCCATAGCCCAAACTAAGTGGTATATGATGGTCTATTTCCAAATTTTTATTTGTCTTACAATTAAAGCATCTATTTTTAAATTTTTTATATACAATTTCACTATCTAGCTTATTCCAGTCTTTGTCCAATATTTCTCGTAACTCTTTGCTTCTTGAGATTTTTTTCACCTTTTCATCTTCTATTAAGTTATCTGGTTTAGATCTTGCATTATTCTCACACTCTATAGTTTTATCAGTTTCTTTTGATATCTGCATGTCAAAATATAATACTATTACTAACATTAGCAATACAATTATTAATAAGTTTGTCATCATTTTGCTACCTCAATATAAAATCATAATCTTTATTTTCGCCTACTATCTTTATTATCATTTTTTCTGGAGCACATATTATCATTTCATCAGATTTTGTTATTTTTCCTTGTTTCACACAAAGCTGTGTCGGACAAGAAGCTTCTAGTTTTCTTACACTCATATCTTTTATCAATATTTTATCTGTTCCATGATCAGTCCTTATATCTATCTCTTGAGCCTTTTTTGTTAATTTATACTTGTGTTTTAATTTCCCATTTATATATATTTCTACAATCTCACCTTTGCTATCTGTCATGTGTAAGAAAATATAGCCTACACTTAGTAAGAAAAACAGCAATATACTGTAAATTATCAAGTCATGTCGTCTAAAATACACTTTTTTTCCTCCTAAAAAGTATAGCCTACGCTAAAATAAATTTTACTTTCATTTTTATTACTGTTTTGAAAAAATAACTTTAATGGTCCCATTGGAGTTTCTGCTCCAAATCCTACGCATAATCCGGAAATTCTGTTTTCAAATTCAAGTATTTCATTTCTTGATTCAGATATATTTGCCATATTATATCCAAGTATTATATACCTATCTTTTTTGTACTCATAATTCATGTCAAGCTTTGCACTAATTATATTATTTGCACCTATTTGATTTTCATCTATTCCATAAAATTCTATTGCCTTATGAAAATCATTGTTTACTCCGCCAAGACTTATAGGCTTGTTTGAAGGCATGTGATCCCCAGAACTAAAACCAGTTGATAATTTTGGCTCAAATGTTAGCTTATCATTTATCGAGAAAGCTCTTTCCATATCCAATCTACCTATTACAAAGTCAATATCATTTTGGAAAAATCTTTTATTTATCATTACATTGCATTCTATTTTAGAACCTGAACTTGTAAAAAACTTCTTATCTCTGTCATCATATATCCCATAAAATGCAAAGTATCCGTAATGATACTCTAACTCATCTACACTAATATCAATGTCAGGCTTTGTATTTACCATCTCATATCCCGCTCCTAGCCCGACAAAATCATAATCTGCTAAGGTTGTTCCCAAATATATATTACTTGTGGCACTTTTTACATCATAGCTCATTACCTTTTTTCCATCCTCATTATATTCGTATAGATTGTCATAATTTGATACATTGAATATGCTTACTATGCCTACCTTTTTATAAAAACCGGTATAATAGTAATTAATCAGCTCTAAACTCTGATTATTGCCTAGTTTTAGATCAAATAAAGTTTTATTACTTCGTTTCGCAAAATCTTTAAATGTTAAATTAAATAAAAGACTTGCTTTATTGTCAGAATCAAATCGAAAAGAGGTTCTGAATTCATTTTTTTTGTGACCTATTATGTTTACCGTCAATATATTTTCTTGATACTTATAGTTTATTTTTCCAAAATGCCCCGTATTAATCAATTTTTTAATTCGATAATCGATTTCTTCTTTATTGCTGATTTTAAGCTCTTTTAAATTGAATATAGAATCTAAATATTTTTTTTGTTTTTTACTTGCTCCATTGATGTATATTTTTTCAATATGTATCTCTTCTATGCGTTCTATTTTCTTACTCCTATACACATTAAAGTCTTTTTCATGTTTATATTTTTGTAATTCACTTAACTTTTCTTTTGTTGCTATATAACCTTCTCGTATTATATCTTTTTTTTTGGAAAAATTAAGATTCCCAAATTTTTCTGTTTTAGGTTCTATTAATATGTTTACTTTCTCTTTTTGTACTTGTGTATTTACTTGAGATGCATATCCAAGTGATTGCTGCATTACATCTAGTACTGATATTATCTTATCAGTTTTTTTTAAATCGCCCCCTACATTTACTCCAATTATTGCTTGCGCTCCCATATCTAGCGCCAACTCTACTGGGAAATTATTTACCATCATGCCGTCGACAAGCATTTTTCCATTTATTTCATATGGCGAAAAAACTCCAGGAATAGAGCTGCTTGCTCGCAATGCTTCTGCAAGATATCCATCAGACAATACAACTTCTCTGCCTGTTTCGATGTTTGTAGCTACACAAGCAAATGGTATAGGTAACTTTGAAAAATCATTTATGTTATGTGCTGGCCATGCCAAATCATTAAATAACATTTCTAGCTTCTGTCCATTTACAAATCCTTTTGGAAATTTCAACGACCAATTCTCCAATTCGAAAGAAGCCATATATCTTTCTTCATACATTTTTTTCTCAATAGGGATATTTTTTCTATTGTGAGTATTGTTAAAATAGCTATCCCAATCTGTATTTATAACTATCTCTTCTAGTTCTTCCACAGTATAACCCATGGCATACAAAGCTCCTATGATGCTTCCCATGCTGGTACCGACTATATAATCTACTGCTATTTTTTCTTCTTCTATTACTTTTAGTGCTCCTATATGCGCAAATCCTCTTGCTCCACCGCCACTTAGTACAAGTCCA
>CAZDNU010000198.1:0-3716 GCA_964506865.1 uncultured Fusobacteriales bacterium
AATAACTTGAGAACATCAGAAGAAAACTTACAAGCAGCAGAAAGTAGAATAAGAGACGCTGACATGTCTAAGATAATGGTTGACTTTAGTAAAGATCAAATAATATCACAGGCAGGTACATCAATGTTAGCACAAGCAAATTCAAGATCACAGGGAGTATTGCAGTTGTTACAATAGTCAAAATAAAAGCTTTTAGAAGTTAACAAGCTTCTAAAAGCTTTTGGACTAGTTAATTCTCCTCCTCCATGGATTATCATTAGGTTTTAAAAGAATGAAACATAATGATAATCACTTTACTTTTATTATGGCCGGCATAAAATGTAAAGTGATCAAGCAAAGCAGGGATGCTTTAGAAAAATATCATGGAGGGGGAGATTGCTATGATTATCAATCACAATTTAGCAGCACAAAATTCATATCGACAGCTATCTAATAATACTAATGATGTAAATAAAGCTTTAGAAAAGCTATCATCAGGATTAAGGATTAATAGAGCTGGAGATGATGCTGCAGGTTTGGCTATCTCAGAAAAGATGAGGTCTCAAGTAAAAGGTCTGGAAATGGCATCAAAAAATTCATTAGATGCAATTAGCCTGATTCAAACAGGAGAAGGAGCATTAAATGAGACTCATTCTATATTACAGAGAATGAGAGAAGTTTCAGTACAATCAGCCAACGATACCAACACTACTGCAGACAGACAAGAGCTACAAAAAGAGATGGATAGGCTTAGACAAGAAGTGGATCGGATAGGAGAAAGTACGGAATTTAATACGAAAAAACTTTTATCAGGAAGTTTTGCATCAACTGGTCTTAGATTTCATGTAGGAGCAAATTCAGGACAATATGTAAGTATACAATTTCAAAGTATGCGAGCCAGCGCTTTAGGAATAAGTGGGGCGAGTGATACTGAAGCTATATCAATTACAAGTGCAACGGCAGCAAATGATGCAATAAGTACTTTGGATACGGCAATAGAAAGTGTATCAAGTGAAAGAGCTAAATACGGAGCCATGCAAAATAGACTAGAACATACAATTAATAACTTGAATACATCAGCAGAAAATCTACAAGCGGCAGAAAGTAGAATAAGAGATGCGGATATGGCACAAGAAATGATAAAATATAGTAGTTCACAGATATTAGTACAATCAGGGACTTCTATGCTGGCTCAGGCAAATACACAGCCACAGTCAGTGCTGTCATTGCTAAGTTATTAATCTAAATAAGCCGGCCAGGTCGACTCAAAGAGTCGGCCTTTTGGTGCAAAAAAGGAGGGAAGCACGATGAATATAGGGAGTATGGAGTTTGAAATAAATAACAAATCGTTGAATATAGAGACAGTGATGAATAAATCGGAAAAGAAGATAGAAAAACAAAGTGAACATACTGCAGAAAAAAAGAATGAAGAAAATAAACAAGAAAATAAACAAGAAAATGAAATAAATCCTAAACAACTAGAGCAAACACTAAAGAAATTGAACAAAAATGCCGATATAATAAAGAGAGGCTTGAAATTTGAAAAAGTAGATGAGGTAGATAAATGGGTCGTAAAAGTGTATAATACAGATACAGGAGAAACTATACGTCAGATACCTTCAGAAGAATCACTTCAAATTGCCAAAGGTATTCAAGAGATTCTGGGAACTATATTTGATGAAAAAGTGTAACGATTAGCAAAGGAGGGAGATTAAAATGGCTGGAATACAATTGTCTGGTATGGCATCGGGTATGGATACATCAGCAATAATAGAAAAAACGATGGAACTCGAAAGAATTCCGATAAATAGCAAGCAAGAAGATATTGAAAAAGTAGAAGAAGAAAAAAAAGTATGGAAAAATATAGATAATTATCTGCAAACATTGGAATCGCAAGGAAAAGATTTGACTTTTAGTGCTACTTTTGGTGCACGTAAAGTGGAAAGCTCGGCAGAATCAAAAGTTACAGCCACAGCTCAAAATAATCTCTCGTCAGCTACATATACACTTGAAAATATAAAAATGGCAAAAGCTGGAAAAATTACAAGTGGAGCTAAAATAGGAGCAATAGGAGCAACTGGTGCAAATGTCGAAAAAAGTATAAATATAGCTGACACAACAACTCCGCTAAATCAACTTGGATATGCAATAAGTGATGGGACTATAAATATAAATGGATCCAGTATTGCTATTTCTTCAACTGATTCGCTAGAGTTGGTAATGCAAAAGATAAATGAATCAAATGCAGGAGTAAATGCTACCTATGATACAGATCAGCAAACTATAAAATTTGAGACAAAACAAACAGGTAGCGGGCAAACAATAAGCTTTAATAGTGACAGTAGCAATTTTTTCATGTCAACGGGAATGGATGATCTGTTAGGTCAGACAATAGAAAATGGAGTAGATCCGGATATTAGCAATGTACTGCAAAGCGGAGAAAAAGCATATACAGAAGGAGCCTCTACTATAGTTGATCCAAATGCGAGATTTGGTGATACGGGGACAGGAATTACAGCTGGAGAATTAAAAATAAATGGAAAAACTATTAATGTAGAGGAAACAGATACAATTAATCTTGTAATAAATAAAATAAATACTGCGAATGCAGGCGTAAATGCAAGTTTTGATAAAATAAACAATACATTTAGATTAGAATCCACAAATGTTGGAAGCAATCACAAAATAAAGCTAGAAGAGGATACAAGTGGATTTTTAGATGCTGTAGGGCTAGGCGAAGATATAGGGACAACTATTGAAAATGGAGTCAATTCAGACTATAAAAGAACATTAGGGGAAGTAGCTGCATTTGATAATGTCGCTGAGACTGGTTTTTTTACTGTAAATGGATATACTTTTGAAGTAGATAAAAGCACGGATACTTTAGAAACGGTATTGGATAGAATAAATGATTCGGATGCAGGGGTTACCTTGTTTTATGATGAAGATAATATGCAAATAACAACTATAGCAGAAAATGCAGGTGAAGATATAGTTTTGGAAAATGACACAGCTGGATTTTTAGGAGCTCTAAATTTAATGAATCAGTCTGGAGATTCAAATTCTGATTTGGAAGCATCAGTGTATAAAGGGGCAAAAGCATCAGTAGATATAAATGGAGTTAAATTTTTAAAGGATAGTAATAAATTTGTAGTTAACGGAGTAAATATAGAATTGAAATCAAATACATCAGAAGGTGAAAGTATAAAGCTTGAAGTAAAAGCGGATACAGAAAAAGCATATACAGAGGTAGAAGAATTTATAAATGCTTATAATGATTTGATAGGTTATATAGAAAAGAATACTGAAAAAGAGGGAATACTACAAGGAGATAGCACTGCGAACAGCATGGTATATAAATTAAGAAGAGAGATGACGGGCAGAATTAATGGTGCAGATAGTGAGTATAATCAGTTGGCACTTGTAGGAATAGAAGTAGCGGATAGTAAGAGTAGCAAATTAGAAATTGATTCTACAAAATTTAAAGAAGCTTTGGACACAAATCCAAACGCTATAAGATATCTATTCACAAAAAATATTGGGGCAGGATTGATTACAGATGAAAGCGTGGGACAAGGCGATGGAAGTAGTCTTTCGTTTAACTTGGAAGGTGTTCCTGAAAATACGGATGATATGAGAATAAAAGTCGGAGACAAAGAATATACTGTAGACGGAGGAACATACAAGATAGTAACTAATAATACAGAACCAGGCGCAAATGAAGTATATCTGGATAT
>CAZDNU010000199.1:0-5101 GCA_964506865.1 uncultured Fusobacteriales bacterium
TTGTCATTATTATAATCTTTTATTAGTTTTTCAAGTAATGATATCATCTCTGGCATTACATATTGATTACACGAATTTTGTATATCCATTTTTGTGATACGATGCATTTTGCTTTGGCTACTGACAATATCAGCAAAGTGATACCTTTGGAACTGTGGAGTCCAATATTGTGGGTATTTTACATCAAATTGGACGATAATTCCTTTTAGAAAATTATCATGACCACTACCTGACGGTACATTACCCAATCGGATACCACGATCTATCTCTTTTTGAGAAATAATTGCTCGATTGTTATTATCATATTCTATATTTTTTATTTCCTCAGCAAGCATAGGATAACCGCTTGCAATAAGACTTTCCTCGAGTCCGTAGACGTTTGTATTAGATATTTTCAACATAAAACTCACCCTCATTTTAATTTTTTTTATTTGGATACTTGAAACCAGACAGTGTTAGATAAAAAGTAAAAAAAGTTTTTTAATTTGCTTTAGATTGTGTTTATAAATACTCATCAAAAAGATTAAAAAAAGTAAAAATCACATTAAATGTAGGAAAAGCTTTGTTACATAAGTATATCATTTTTTTAGTGGAAATTCAATTAAAAAAAAGAGTGTTTCGTATTAGAGAAAAAAGAATAATTGCTTGTATCTTTATAGAAGTGATCTAAATCTATTATTTTTTCATTCTTGACAGATAGATAATATCATGTTAATATTATGTATAGAAAAAATTAAGGAGGAGATTTATTTGAAAAAAATTTTAGCAAGTATTTTATTTTTAGGCTTTGCTTTAAATGTAATAGCAGGTTATGTAATAACGGAAAAAGATGAGGAACTAAGCTCAACGATTTATATTCAAGACAATTATATGAAAATTGATGATGGAGATGCTATAATTATGTTTGATCTGAATGACCAAAAACTATATACGTTAATGCCAGCTATCAAAGCATATACAGGTGGAAATATAGATGATATGAAAGCGATGATGAAAGAAACATTGGAGGCGGCAATAGAAGGCATGAAAGATGCTTTAAAAGAAAATCCAGACAATAAAATGGTGCAAATGCATGTTCAAAGTTTTGAAGAGCAATTGCAAAGTATTGATAAACCTATGGAAATGAAAAAATATGACATTAAGGTACAGGATACAGGAGAAAATGAAGAAATAGCAAAATATAAATCAAATAAATATGATATATTTGTAAATGGGGAAAAAAGAAAGGCTGTATGGCTATCAAAAGATATTAAAATACAAGATGAGCTAGATGTGAAAAAAATGCTTGAGTTTCAAAAGGAAATGACAATGATATCTATGACAACAGAAGAGGATGACTCAGCAGTGATAGACTATCAAATAACAGAAAAATTGTATGAAATAGGATATCCGTTGCGGGAACTGGATTATACTATCGTTGAAACTCAAATGGAATTATTTGAGGAGAATGCTAAAGCTAATGGATATGAATTAACTGATGAGATGAGAAAAGATTACATGGCACAGTTAGATGGAGAGGAATATAGTATAAATATTACTAATGTGGAAAACAAAAAGATTGATAAATCAGAATTTGAGATACCAGCTGACTACAAAAAAATGGATCAGAAAGATATAATCCAAGAGGCAATGACGCAGTCAGGACAATATCAATAAATATGAGTAAAAAAAGAGATAATTTTATTATCTCTTTTTTTTATTGGCAAAAAGGTGACAGGCACCAAAATAACAAAAAGTGGACAAAAATGTGGATACTATGAGGAAAAACATAGTGTTTATGTGGAAAAAGGTGACAGGCACCAATAAAACTTGACAAAAAAAGTAAAGTATAGTAAAATATAGGGTGTGGGGGTATAATAAAATGTAGGAGGGATAACAATGGAAAAGAAGACAGTAAAAGTAAAAGGTATGACTTGTACTGCTTGTGCACACAGTATTGAAAAAAATATAAATAAACTAGAAGGGATAGGCAATGCCAAAGTAAACTTTGCAACAGAAAAATTAAATATTGAATTTGACGAAAATATACTGGGTATGGAGCAGATACGAAAAAACGTAATTGACGCAGGTTATGATATTGATTTATCAGATAAAAATGAAGGGGGAAATTTCAAAAAAACTGAAAATAGTCTACTACAAGAAAAAATAAAGCTAGCTTTTGCAATAGGTTTGTCTGTGATATTGTTATATATAGCAATGGGTCCTATGATAGGTATACAAATACCAAATATATTAAGTCCCATGGAGAACCCTGCGAATTTTGCGCTAAGTCAATTTTTGATTACATTACCTGTAATAATATTGGGATATAGATTTTATTTGGTAGGTTTTAAAACTTTGATAAAAGGCAGTCCAAACATGGATTCGTTAATAGCTATAGGGACTAGTTCTGCAATGTTCTATAGTATTTATTCCTTGTATCAGATAATAAATGGACATGTTAAATATGTACATGAGTTGTATTTTGAATCAGCAGCAGTAATAATAACCTTGATCATGTTAGGGAAATACTTAGAAAAAATATCTAAAGAAAAAACATCAAATGCCATAAAAAGTCCACTAAATTTGAAACCAAAGCAAGCACTTATCCGACGAGGAAAAGAGGAGCTAACTGTAGATGTCGATGAGGTAAAGTTGGGAGATGTAGTTATTGTAAAACCGGGACAAAAAATACCCGTAGATGGTGATATTATAAAAGGCTTGACCTCGGTAGATGAATCGATGATATCAGGCGAAAGCATGCCAATCGAAAAAAAAGCAGGAGACTTTGTGGTAGGAGGAAGTATAAATAAAAATGGATCAATAGAATTTAAGGCTAGCAAGATAGGAAATGATACCATATTAGCACAAATTATAAAGTTGGTAGAAGATGCACAAAATTCTCAAGCGCCAATAGCCAGAATGGCAGATATAGTATCGGGATATTTTGTACCAGTAGTTATAGCTATAGCGGTAGTTTCTGGAATTGTGTGGTATATCTTTAATGGCTCATCAAGCTTTGCGTTGACTATTTTTGTATCAGTATTAGTTATAGCATGTCCGTGTGCACTGGGACTAGCTACACCTACTGCTATTATGGTAGGTACAGGCAAAGGTGCAGAAAACGGTATTCTTATAAAAGGTGGAGAAGCTTTAGAGCGAGCACATAAATTATCAACGATAGTATTTGATAAAACAGGAACTATCACAAAAGGTAAGGCTGAGTTGACAAATATAGCGGCTATTGATGGTGTATCAGAAAACGATGTATTGCTATATGCTGCATCAGCTGAAAAAAATTCTGAACACACAGTAGGTGAAGCTATAGTAGAAGAAGCCAATAGAAAAAATATAAAGCTGTATGACCACGAGAACTTTAAAGCTGTGCCAGGACGTGGTATAGTTACTAAAGTAAATTCTAACAATATATTAATTGGAAATAAAAAGCATATTTTAGAACAAAATATTAGTTTGAATTTAGAGGAATATGAAGAAAAATGGAATTCAGAAGGCAAAACTGCTATATATATTGCAATGAACAACAAGGTAATAGGGATAATCGCAGTAGCAGATACAATAAAGAAATCAAGTATCAAAGCAATAAAGGACTTGAAAGATTTAGGATTGAAAACTGTGATGATAACAGGGGATAATCAGAAAGCAGCACAAGCAATTGGAAAAGAAGTAGGAATTGATGAGATAGTGGCTGAAGTTATGCCGGCAGATAAGGCAGATGCAGTAAAAAAAATGCAAGAGAAAGGTGAAATAGTAGCAATGGTAGGTGATGGAATAAATGATGCGCCTGCTTTGGTACAAGCAGATGTAGGTATAGCAATAGGCAATGGAACAGATGTTGCAGTAGAATCAGCTGATATAGTATTGATGAAAAATGATATAAACGATGTTTATAATTCTATTAGCTTAAGTAAAGCCACAATAAAAAATATAAAACAAAATTTATTTTGGGCATTTGCTTATAATGTAATGGGAATACCTGTAGCAGCCGGATTATTATATGCTTTTGGAGGACCCAGACTAAACCCTATGATAGCAGCCTTGGCAATGTCCCTTAGTTCTGTATCTGTAATCAGTAATGCACTGAGACTAAATCTATTTCGCTTTGAAAATCAAGAAAAACTAGAGAATAGCTTTAAGGAAAAAACAATAAAAATTCATGGAATGTCTTGTAAAAATTGCGTGAAACATGTAGAAGAAATTTTGAAAAGTGAACAAGAGATCTTAGAAGTAAAAGTAAGTTTAAAAGATAAGACAGCTAAAGTGAAGTATATAGATAGATTAAATGAAGAAAGTATATCTGAAAAACTAAAAGAACAAGATTATAGTGCAAATTTTTAATTTATATTTAGTTTGAACTTAAGTCAGTTAAAACTAAATTAGCTGAACACACATGTTTGCCATTACCCCAAAATATATAAATAAAAATTTGAAATATCCAAGATACAATGTAGGGGTGCACCTATGTGTGCGCCCAATAAAAAACAGATAAAAATAATAATAACATAGGGTTGTCTTAAAGTAACTGTTAAAGGAAATAAGCATAATTGAAATAAAATGTTAGGGGGATTGAGATATGGAATACAAAAATTGTGATAGTATAAGACTGAGTCATCATTCTGATGATTTAAAAAAAAGACTTGTAAATAGATTGCATCGTATAGAAGGACAGGTTAGAGGGATAGAAAAAATGATAAAAGAAAATGTATATTGTGATGATATATTAAATCAAATAAGCTCTGTAAAATCAGCTATGGACGGAGTAAGTCAGATACTACTGGAAGCACATATAAAAAGCTGTGTATTAGAACAGATAAAGAAAGGTGATAGCAAAGTGCTAGATGAATTGCTAAAAACTCTGAAAAAGATGTTGAGGTAATTATTTACTTTGATAAATACACAAAATGGATTTATAAATCCTACCAAAAGATATATATAAACTTGAAATATCCAAGATACAATGTAGGGGTACACCGATGTGTACGCCCGATAAAAAAAACGGATAAAAAAAGACAAAAAAAAGTGACAGCAAGGGGGGAACCTTGCTGTCGGCGCGTGTGAAAAATATGGAAAATAAAAAAGGAGAAAAGTGAAAAAAGTTAATTGC
>CAZDNU010000200.1:0-6923 GCA_964506865.1 uncultured Fusobacteriales bacterium
GAACTTCAAGCAGAAACAAAACGACTTGAAGAAATTTATCAACAGAAATTAAACTGCCTTGAAGAACTAAAACAGGCAATTTTACATAAAGCATTTAACGGTGAATTATAAAAAAAGGGGGTTATAAAAATGGAAACAGTAACAATACAAATGGAAGTATCAAAAGATTTTTTATATGCTTTTGATTTGAATACAAATAGAATAAGCAGAGAATTAAAACTATTATCTGCAATAGAACTTTTTAGAGAACATAAAATATCAATGGGAAAAGCGGCAGAATTTGCTGATATGGATAAATATATGTTTCAAAAAGAACTTGCTTCAAGAGAGATAGCAATAATAGATTATGATATAGAAGATGTAAAAGCGGAAGCAGATATGCTGAAAAAATTAAGGGAGAGAAAGAAATGATTATAATTGCAGATTCATCTCCTCTTATATCACTTGCAACAATTGATAAACTTGAACTTTTGGAAGATTATTTTGATGAAGTATATGTTCCTTATGCAGTATATAAAGAAGTTTCAACTTATGACAAACCATTTTCTGAAAAATTGAAAAAGTATCTTGAAAATAGAGTTTTAAATGTGGAAAATCAATATATGGTTTCAGTATTAAATGAAAGAATTGATTTAGGCGAAGCAGAGGCGATAACTCTTGCATTTGAGAAAAAAGCAGATTTTATAATACTTGATGATTTAAAGGCAAGAAAAACGGCAATAAGAAATGGATTAAATGTAATCGGTACTTTAGGTTTACTTCTTGAAGCAAAAAAAGAGGGGAAAATAACAAACTTGAAAGAATTAATAAAAACATTTACAGATAATGATATAAGACTTAGCGAACAGCTTATTAAGAATATATTGATTGAAGCAGGGGAAATGAATTAAAAATATTGGAGGTGTTAGAGTTGGAGGGACAATATATAAAAAGTGAAGGTATTTTTTATGAAGGCGTATTAAATGATATAAAAAAATCTAAAAATAACCTTCAACCAATATTTGAAACATTTACTAATTCTTTGGAAGCTATTAAAATGGATAATGATGATGGGAAATTTATAAAGCTAAATCTTTATTTTAAAAATGGAGCAACTCTTACGGAAACAAAAGTTTTTGATAAAATAGTTGTTATAGATAATGGAATTGGATTTGATAATGAAAATTTTGAAAGATTTAAAAGATATAAAGATAATAGGAAAGGCTTTAATAATAAAGGTTCAGGAAGAATTCAATTACTGCATTTTTTTAATGTTTCAAAATATGAAAGTATATTTATTGAAAATGGAGAATTTAAAATTAGAAAATTCTCACTATCTAAAAAATATATAAATAATAATGCAATTATTTTAGCAACGGATATTGAAAATATTGATACAAATGAAAAAACAACAACTGTAACTTTAAAAGAATTTTTGGAAGAAAAAGACAGAAAATCCTATGAAAATTTATCATTAAAGGATTTAAAAGATAAAATAATAATGCGTTATATTATGGAATTTTGTAATATAAGAGAAAAATTGCCTAAAATTGAATTATGTGAATACTTTAATAATAAATTGATTGAAAACATAGAAATAAGTGCAGAAGATATACCCGTTATAGATAAAACAGAAAAAATTGAATTTTCATATTATTCTATGAAAAATAATGAATTAATAAAAATAGATAAAAAAGAAGAGCTTGAATTAAATGCTTTTAAAATTGAAAGTAATAAACTTGAAAAAAATGAAATTAAATTTGCAAGTAAAAGTGAAATAGTTGAAGATATTTCAATTGAATTAGAGACATTAAAACCAAATGACCATATAAATAATATGAGGTATCTATTTTTATTATCAGGCGAATATATCAACGAGAGAGATGGAGATACAAGAGGACATTTAAAGATTCCTAAAAAAAATGAGTTTACTCAAAAAGGAACTCTTTTTAGTGAAGAAGAATTACTTATTGATGATATTCAATATGAAGTTAATAAGACCATTGTAAATTTATATGATGAAATAAAACAAAACCTTGAAAAACATACAGCAGAAATAGATAAACTTAAAAAAATGTTTTTACTAAATGAAAAAACAATAAGTTCTTTAAGTATTAGTTTAAATGATACAGAGGGAGAAATACTTAAAAAAGTATACACATCAGAAAGTAAGATAATGGCAAGAAAAGATGCAGAAATAAAAGAAAAAATTGAAAAACTTGAACAGTTAAATCCTGCTGAAAAAGAATATCAAGATAAATTTGATTCAATGATTTCTGAATTAGTAAAATTAATTCCTCTTCAAAATAGAACAGCTTTAACACATTATGTAGCCAGAAGAAAACTTGTTCTTGAATTATTTGATAAGATATTGAAAAGGGAATTAGAAATACAAAAAAACAGCAAAAGAAATATTGATGAAAAACTTTTACATAATTTAATTTTTCAGCAAACATCAAATGACCCTGAAAAAAGTGATTTATGGTTAATTAATGAAGAGTTTATATATTTTGGCGGAACATCTGAATATCAATTAAAAGATATTGAGATTGAAGGAGAAAAATTATTAAAAGATAATCTAAACGAAGAAGAAGAAAAATACAGAATGTCTTTGAATGAAGATAGAGCATCCAAAAGACCAGATGTACTTTTATTTCCAAATGAAGGTAAATGTATTATTATTGAATTTAAAAATCCAGATAAAAATGTATCTGAACATCTATTAGAAATAAATAGATATGCTTCAATAATAAACAATTTAGCAAAAGAAAAGTTTGGATTTCATATTTTTTATGGTTTTTTAATTGGTGAAAAGATAGATTCTAATGATGTAAGAGACCATGATGCAGAATTTATTTATGCTCCAAACTTTGATTATTTATATAGAACAAATAAAAAAATTAGTGGAGACAGATTTGGAAGACCAGATGGGGCTTTATATACAGAAGTAATAAAATATTCTACATTATTGGATAGAGCTAAAAAACGAAATGAAATATTTATAAAAAAACTTATGAATGAGTAGGTGAAAAACCAATGAATGAAGCAGATACAAGAGCTGAGTTAATAGACCCCAAATTAAAATATAGCGGTTGGGGAGTAGTAGAAGATTCTAAAATAATGAGAGAATTTTCTATTACAGCAGGTAGAATAAGAACAGGAAGAAGAGATAAAGCCTTAAAAGCTGATTATGTTCTTTTTTATAAAAATGTAAAACTTTCAGTGGTTGAGGCAAAAAGTGATGAATTAGAAGTTGGAGAAGGTGTAGCTCAAGCTAAAGATTATGCTGAAAAATTACAAGTTGATTATACATACTCTACAAACGGAAGAGATATATATGAAATCTGTATGAAAACAGGAGAAGAGAAAATTGTTTTATATTTTCCTACCCCGCAAGAATTATGGAACAAAAAATTTGAAGAACAAAATGAATGGAGAGATAAATTTAATAATGTACCTTTTGAAAATATAGGTGGTTCAAAATTTGCAAGATACTATCAAGAAAATGCAGTTACAAATGTTTTAAATGCAGTAGCAGACAATAAAGAAAGAATATTATTAACTCTTGCAACAGGTACAGGAAAAACATTTATAGCTTTTCAAATAGCTTGGAAACTCTATCAATCAAGGTGGAATTTGAAAAAAGACGGTTCAAGAAGACCAAGAATACTTTTTTTAGCAGATAGAAATATTTTGGCAGACCAAGCATTTAATTCTTTTTCTGCTTTTCCTGAAGATGCACTTGTCAGAATAAGTCCTGATGAAATAAGAAAACATAATAAAGTTCCTAAAAATGGAAGCATATTTTTTACTATTTTTCAGACTTTTATGTCAGGTAAAGACGATACGCCATATTATGGTGATTATTCTTCTGATTTTTTTGATTTTATAATAATTGATGAGTGTCATAGAGGTGGAGCAAATGACGAATCAAATTGGCGTGGAATTATGGAGTATTTTTCTCCTGCTGTTCAACTTGGACTTACAGCAACACCAAAAAGAAAAGATAATGCTGATACATACAGATATTTTGGAGAACCTGTATATATTTACTCTTTGAAAGAAGGAATAAATGACGGATTTTTAACTCCTTTTAAAGTGAAAAGAATAAAAACAACTCTTGATGATTATGTTTATACTTCTGATGATGATGTTATCGAAGGGGAAATAGAAGAAGGGAAAATATATAAAGAAGATGATTTTAATAGAGTAATTGAAATTATGGCAAGAGAGAAAAAAAGAGTAGAGATTTTTATGAATGAAATAAATCAAGATGAAAAAACTATTGTATTTGGAGCTATACAAGAACACGCCCTTGCTATTAGGGACTTGGTTAATCAAATAAAAAAAAGCAGTCATCCTAATTATTGTGCAAGAGTAACCGCAAATGACGGAAAACTTGGAGAACAATACTTGGCAGATTTTCAGGATAATGAAAAAACTATCCCAACAATATTGACTACTTCGCAAAAGCTTTCAACAGGAGTAGATGCAAGAAATATAAGAAATATTGTATTAATGAGACCTGTAAAAAGCATCGTGGAATTTAAACAGATAGTAGGAAGAGGGACAAGACTGTTTGACGGAAAAGAATTTTTTACAATTTATGATTTTGTCGATGCTTATTTGAATTTTCAAGACCCTGAATGGGACGGAGAACCTCTAGAGCCTGAACCAAAAGAACCTAAAGAAAAACCAGATAATCCAAAACCTAAAGAAGATGAAGATGACACAGATGATGAAAAAAAAGAAAAGAAAAAAAGAATTAAAATTAAATTAAGAGACGGAAAAGAAAGAGAAATACAGCATATGATGTCAACATCATTTTGGAGTGCAGACGGAAAACCAATATCAGCAGAAGAATTTTTACAGAATTTATATGGAACTCTTCCTGAATTTTTCAAAAATGAAGACGAGCTAAGGGAAATATGGGCTAATCCTAAAACAAGAAAAGCATTTTTAGATAAACTTTCTGATTGTGGATATGGAAAAGATGAATTAAAAACACTTCAAAATTTAATTAATGCAGAAAATAGCGATTTATTTGATGTTTTAGAATTTATAGCTTTTAATGAAACACCAATAACAAGAGAACTGAGAGTTAAAGCTGCTAAAGATGATATTTTTAGAAATTTAGATGAAAAACATAGAGAATTTATAGAATTTGTACTTTCTAAATATATTGAAAGCGGATTTGAAGAACTTGATCAAAGCAAATTAAAAAACCTTCTTGAATTAAAATACCACTCAATTACAGATGCCACAGAAATACTTGGTGGTGTAGATAAAATAAAAGATACATTTATATCATTTCAAAAATATCTCTATGAGAAGAAACCAGCATAAAACATTTAGCATACATAGCCGTGGAGACATCCTGTCTCCACTTTTGCAATAAAAAAGTGGCAGATTTTTAAGGTAGAGATGAAAGGATTTTAAATTCTAATGAAGATATATCTGAAAAACCAGACTGCCAACTGCTTATAACACAGTGTATACGATATGATTTCGCCAAGCCCTGCGGGACGTAAGTTCATTCGCTAACAGCAGAGCTGTAAAGCTCATTTTACTTACTCTAAGGCTCAATTCACATCGTATACTTGCGTCACGTTATGACACATATTCAGACTGGACTATCTTTCTAAAAAAGTGTATAATAAACTATAGAAAAAAATAAATAAAAGCAAAGAAATACTGCAAAAAATCAATCCGAAATCTCAAAATAAAAACATTTCCAGCGAACATCGTGTTCGCCTAAGTAAAGATGCAAGAAAAATTCAAAAAAATATGTTATAATACATTAAAATTGATATGTTTGGAGGTTAGAGATTATGACAACAAGTTTTATAAAAGATAACAAAAAAAGAGGAACGGTCGGCGATATATTAAAAGAAAAAGTTATGAATGGTTCAAAATTATCAATTGTCTCTGCATATTTTACAATATATGCCTACAAAGAATTAAAAGATAAACTTGATAATATAGAAAATTTAGATTTTTTATTTGGAGAACCGACTTTTATAAAGCAAATGAATCCAGACCAAATCAAACAAAAAGAATTTACTATTGAAGATAGCACATATGAAATAAACTTAAAAAATAGATTATCTCAAAAATCGGTTGCAAAAGAGTGTTATGATTGGATAGATAAAAAAGTAAATATAAAATCAATGGTAAAACCTAATTTTTTACACGGTAAAATGTATCATATAGAAAATCCTGATAGAGACCCAATTTCGGTAATGGGGAGTTCTAATTTTACATATAGTGGATTAGGATTTGGGAATAGTCATAATATAGAATTAAATCTTGAAATGCAGGATAAGAGAGATATATCAGATTTAAAAAAATGGTTTGATGAAATATGGAATGATAAAACAGGATTAGTAGAAAATGTAAAAGAAGAAGTTTTATCATACTTAAATAAATTATACAAAGAAAATAGTCCTGAATTAGTTTATCTACTTACTATTTATAATATATTTTCAGATTATTTAAAGGATGAAGATTTGTTTTTAGAAGATAAAATAGGGTTTAAAGAGACGAAAGTTTGGAATATGCTATATGACTTTCAAAAAGATGGTGTAAAAGGGGCAATCAAAAAACTTGAAAGATTAAATGGCTGTATAATTGCAGATAGTGTTGGGCTTGGAAAAACATTTGAAGCACTTGCTGTCATAAAATATTATGAATTGAGAAATAAAAAAATATTGGTATTATGTCCAAAAAGACTTGGAAACAACTGGAAATTATATAAAAATAATGACATCAGAAATATATTAGAATGTGATAGATTTTCTTATGATGTTCTTTATCACACAGATTTAAGCAGAGAAAAGGGCGAAACAAGCGAGGGAAAAAATATAGCAACTCTTAATTGGGGTAATTATGACTTAGTTGTAATTGATGAATCGCATAATTTTAGAACGAATAGAGCTGTAAAA
>CAZDNU010000201.1:0-4294 GCA_964506865.1 uncultured Fusobacteriales bacterium
AATAAAAAATATAAATATAAGCAAGAAAATAGCAGCTATAGGTGAGCTAGGACTTAGAGGGGAAGTAAGAAAAGTAGCTTTTCTGGAAAAAAGATTAAATGAGTTGGAAAAACTAGGTTTTAAAGGGGTTTATCTTCCTGAAAGTAATAAAAAGGAACTTGAAGGGAAAGAATATAATATGAAAATTATTTATCTAAAAAATTTAAATGAATTATTAGAGAGGATGAATAAAAATGGCTAACAACGAAGACAAATTATTGGAAATTGTTTCTTTTGTAGCACCTGGTTCTGAGATTCGAGCAGGACTAGAAAATATCGTTGATTCGGGCAAAGGGGCACTGATAGTAATTGGAGATAATGAAGAAGTACTTAATTTGATTGATGGAGGATTTTCTATTAATTGTCCATATAATCCACAAAAAATATATGAATTGGCAAAGATGGATGGAGCTATCATACTGAGTAAAGATATGGATAAGATACTATATGCTAATGTACAGATGCAGCCGGATTCAAAAATACCTACTACCGAAAGTGGGACAAGACACCGAACAGCTGAAAGGGTAGCAAAACAAACAGGTAATTTTGTAATATCTATATCAGAAAAAAGACAAAGAATTACCTTGTATAAAGATGATATGAAGTATATTTTGAGAAATATAAATGATATAATGATAGAAGCCAACCAAGCGATAAAGACATTAGAACGTTATAAGGCAGTGCTAGATAAGGCGCTTACAAACTTGACTATCTTAGAGTTTGATGACTTAGTTAGCTTGTATGAAGTTGTATTAGCTTTACAGCGATTTGAGATGTTATTTAGGATATCTTCTGAAGTAAAGAAATATATATATGAATTAGGTGTAGAGGGAAGACTTTTGAATATGCAATTAGAAGAGATAATGATAGGGACCGGCGATGAAATGGAAGGGCTTATACTTGATTATTACAATGAAAAAGATGATATAGATTACAAAGCAATTTGTCAAAATATAATGGAGCAATTAAGAAACTTGAGTCAAGAAGAGCTACTAGACTTTGGAAAGATATCGCCTATACTGGGTTATGCTAAAACGTATAGTGCGCTGGACAAAAAAGTAATACCGAAGGGTTATAGAATTATGGGAAAAATATTGAGGCTTACAAAAAAAGATATATATAATCTTGTAGAAGATTTTAAAGAATTTAATACAATACTAGAAGCAGATGCTGATAGATTGATGGAAGTAAAAGGCATAAGCAAATTTAAGGGAAAAGCTATAAAAAATGGATTGAAAAGATTGAAAATGACAGCATTACTTGAAAAATAAAGTCAAAGGAGTTAGATATATATGTCGCTGAAGAATAGAAATATTTTTGGAACAAGAGATTTAAGTGAGGAGGACTTTTTCCTAATATGTGAGACAGCCAAGAAATTTAAAGAACTATCAAGAAGTAATGAAAAAAAATCAAATACACTAAGAGGTAAAACCATTATAAATGTATTCTTTGAAAATAGTACACGTACACGTATGTCATTTGAGATAGCAGGTAAAAGACTGGGTGCTGATGTGATAAATATGAGTGTGGCTACTTCTTCTTTGAAAAAGGGAGAGTCACTAATGGATACAGCCAAGACTTTGGATGCTATGAATACTGATTTGTATGTAATACGACATTCTGCTGCAGGAGCCTGTCGTATGTTTTCTAAATATACCAAAGGGAAAGTTATAAATGCGGGTGATGGGGCAAGTGAGCATCCTACACAGGCACTATTGGATACATATACTATTTTTGAAAATAAACAATCATTTAAAGGGCTAAAAGTAGCAATAGTTGGAGATGTATTGCACTCGAGAGTGGTAAGGTCAAACATATATCTTTTGAAGACTTTGGGAGCACAGGTAGTGTTGGTAGGGCCTGAAACTTTAGTTCCAGATGAGTTTAAAAGCTTTGGAGTAGAGATAACTGATGATTTTGATTCTGTAATTGATAAAGTTGATGTGATAAATGTACTTCGACTGCAACTAGAACGTCAAAAAGAAAGTTTTTTTCCTACAATTAAAGAATATAATTATTTTTATGGATTAACAAAAGAAAGACTGGTGAAAACAAAAAAAGATGTATTAATAATGCATCCAGGACCTATGAATAGAGGGGTCGAGATTGATTTTGATGTAGCTGACAGTAGTAGGCAGGTCATATTAGATCAGGTGGAAAATGGAGTCGCAATAAGGATGGCATTGTTGTATCTAATACTAAATGATGAATAAAATAAGGGGTGACCGATTTTCATAGGTCACCCTAAGTTAATTTCAAATTTATGAAATAACAGGAGGAAAAAATGAAAAGATTATTTATTATGATAATATTAATGATAATGGCAATTATGTTGGGGTGTGCTAAAAAAGATACAAAAGACAAGGCGAAAGAAGTTGCAAGTGCAAGACAAGAGGAAAAAAATACACAAAAAGATAGTGAAGAAGTAAAATTGATAAGTAAAGATAAAGGAAAAAGAAAGCCAATTAGCTTTGAAATTAAATCAAACAAAACGAAGATAATAGCAGATGGAAAAGATAAATTTGAATTTGAAATAATTGCAAAAGATGAGCAAGGTGCAATAATACAAAACCAAGAATATAAAGTATATGTAAATGGAGAAGATTATAGGAAAAATAATTTTAGCACGAAAGATTCAGGCACATATAAATTTCGCTTTTTAGTAGAAGGTTTAGATGAGCAAAAAATAGAGATTGAAGCAGTGGATAAAGTTCAAATGATAAAATTAAGTACAGATACTACAGAGATATTAGCAGATGGAAATGATACAGCTCTGCTTGATGTACAGGTGATAGATCAAAACGGAAGATTAATTACAAATGCTGCTGTAAATATATATATGGATAATCAAAAATATAATACCAAACAATTTAGTACTAGAAATTCTGGTGAATATAGATTTAAGGCGATGTATGATAATAAAGTAGAAAGCAATATAGTTATGGTCAAGGCAGTAGATAAAGTAATGGAAATAGAGCTAATTTCTGCAAAACGGAAAATACTCGCCAATAATATCGATAGTACAAGTTTTACTATTGTGTTGCGAGATCAAAATAAAAAAATAGTTTCAGGAAAAAATCCGGATATATATATGAATGATAAAGAATTTAGAGAAAGTATATTTCAAACAGATGAAATAGGCGAATATATATTTTATGCAAGGTATAAAGATTTTGAAAGTAAAAATATAAAAATAAAGGCTGTAGAAGTAGAGCCGTTAGAGCTTGTAGCTAGTCAACCAAAATCTGAGAGCAAAAATGTAAAAATTCAGACTGATATAAAACTGTATTTTAATAAAGCTTTAAAATTACCATTACCAAAATCTGCAGTAAAAGTAATGGATTTGAACAATAAAGAGATGAAAATAAAGATAATTTCAAACAAAAGTAGTAGATTGCTTGAAATAGTATTGGAAGATGGACTAAAATATAATAGTAAATATAAAGTGCAGATAAGTAATGACTTGGAAGGAATAGAGAAAAATAAAATGAAAAGTTCATCAACTTTGTTTTTTACTACAGAAAATTTTGAAAGACCTAATCTAATAAAAATAGAAAAAGGATCATTTGCTATGGGGGATGAATATGGTGATCTTTGGAATATATGTCGACCGCTACATAAAGTTAATTTAGATTATAACTTTTATATGGGAGAGACAGAAGTGACATTTATGGAATATGACAATTATTTGCAGGCAAAAAAGATAAAAAATATACCAGATGATAATAATTGGGGAAGGAGAAAAAGTCCCGTTATAAATGTATCATGGTACGATGCCATAGCCTATTGTAATTGGCTAAGTTGGCAAGAGGGGATAGCGCCAGCGTATAATCTAAAGACAGGACAATTATTGGATGAAAATGGAAATATAACAAATAATATAACAGAAGTAAAAGGATATAGACTTCCTACTGAAGCAGAATGGGAGTATAGTGCAAGAGGAGGAAAAGCAGGAAAGGCTACGAAGTATAGTGGAAGCAATAGAGAATACGAGGTAGCATGGTACGGAGAGAATTCAGGAAATAAAACTCATCCTGTAAAACAAAAAAAAGCAAATGAGTTAGGTATATACGATATGACAGGCAATGTTTGGGAATGGTGTACTGATGGATTTTATAAGTATAGCGAAGAAGAAAAAAATAATCCGCTAAAAGGACTAAGTAGCGAATTTAGAATTATGCGGGGTGGATCATGGTATGATATAAATTACGACATAAGAGTAGCGTATAGAGCCTATTATAATCCAGAAGTAAAA
>CAZDNU010000202.1:0-2076 GCA_964506865.1 uncultured Fusobacteriales bacterium
TTTTTTCAAACTCATCAAAGTAATTTGGAAAGGTCTTGGATACACATTCCGGATCATTTATTTTGGTATTTGGAATCAATAAGCCAGCTATGCTAAAACTCATAGCCATTCTATGGTCATCATAGGTATCTATTGCAACCCCTTCATTATATTTTTCTATTGGATCTATTATAAGACCATCTTCTAATTCAGTTACTTTTGCACCTAATTTGGTCAATTCATTATTTACAGCTTTTATTCTGTCAGTTTCTTTTATTCTCATATTATATACATTTTGTATTTCTGTTTTACCTTCTGCAAACAACGCTACTACCGATAAAGTTTGTGCTACGTCAGACATATGGTGCATATCCACAGTTACTCCCTTTAGTTTTCCTGTCCCTTTTACCACTACATAGTTTTCACCGTATTCTACTTTCGCACCCATTTTTTCCAAAACTTCCAATAATTTGATGTCTCCTTGCATAGCATCTTTTTTTACATTGTTTACTTTTATCTCACTATTTGTAATCGCTGCCATTGCAAAGAAATATGATGCTGAAGAGCAATCTCCCTCGACCACATACTCTCTTCCTATATATTCTTGTCCGCTTTTTATTAAGAATTCTCTGTTTGCTGTATTTATTACATCCACACCAAAATCTTTCATCATTTGAGTTGTAATATTTACATATGGTATTGACACAAGAGGTCCGTCAATTTTTATTATTGTGTCTGATTTTGCATACGGAGAAGATAAAAGAAGCGAAGTCAAATATTGACTACTCTTGTTTCCTTTTATTATAATTTCACCACCATTAAATCCATTTGCCACTATTTTAATTGGAGGATATCCCTTTTTCTCCAAATACTCAATATTTATATCGACTTGTCGCAATGCCTCTACTAGGTCTTTTATTGGCCTTTCTTTCATTCGTTCTATACCAGTTAATATAACTTCTCCTTTGCCCGTAGATATATATGTTGGTAAAAATCTCATTGCCGTCCCTGCGTTACCTACAAATAATTCTGTACTTGGAAATTCTCTTTCATTTAGACTTTCTACACTTACTATTTTTGTTTTTTCATTTACGTCTACTTTATGCCCCAAATCTTTTAATGCTTGTATCATGTATCTTGTATCATCACTAAATAACATGTTTTTTAATGTTGTTTTTCCTTTGGCTTGAGCTGCTATAATCAGCGCTCTGTTTGCTACTGATTTTGATCCCGGTATATCCACTTCCGCTTTAAAATTTTTATGCATTTTTACTTCATATATTTTTGACATCTTTTCCTCCAAACCTTTTTTTGTGATTATTTTTTATTCATATTGTATTTTAGAATATACTTAAATACATATATTTTAATTCATGTATGCTTTTTTCACATTTACTTTTAATAGTATACTATAAGTCTTAAAGTTTATCAAGAAAAATATTTAGATAAAAGTAGTGCTTTAGTGGGCGCGCATATAGTTACGCTCCTACAGTGTTTTTTGTACTCTGTTTATTTCATATGTTTTTATCCGCTTTTATCTGTGTGATCCGTGTCTGACTTCTTCTTTGTTTTGACATGGCTTATTATTGGGCGCACACGTCTTACTTTTGTCTGCATTAAAGTTTTGGTAAGGGCGCACACATAGGTACGCCCCTACGGTGTTTCTATTATTTTAATTTCTCTATATCTTCTATACTCAATCCTGTTTTTTGAGAAATAGTTTCAGCATCTAGAATATCCAGTAGTTTTTTTGCTATTTCTACTGCCTTCTTTTTTTCTCCTTGTTCTAAGCCTTGTTCTAAGCCTTGCTCTAATCCTTGTGATATACCCTGCTCTAATCCTTGCGCTAATCCTTGCGCTAATCCCTGCTCTAATCCTCGTGCTATTCCTTTTTTCTCAGCTGTTTTTATTGCCATCTCTTCGTCTCGCAACCATTTTAGCCGTGCCTCATAATTTTCTCGCTCATCATAAGTAAAGCTCATATTTTCCAATAACTCTACTGCTTTTTTTATTGTATTTACCTCTTCTAATTCCTTCGGTAACTTTTCTGTACTATAATATCCAGCTTTTTTCAAAAAGTTTACCCATTTGTCTAGC
>CAZDNU010000203.1:0-4877 GCA_964506865.1 uncultured Fusobacteriales bacterium
AAGAGAGTATTAGAGAGTAAAATAAAGAAGGTGGGGCAAAATGCAAAGTTCGATATTCAGTGGTTAAAAAAATATGGTATAGAGGTAGAAAAAGTCCAAACACCATTAGAACTTAGAAATATTACTCATCTAGCAGAAGAAGTTTTGGCCTTAGAGATTTTAACAAGTCAAAGCGGCATTTTGTTCGGTTCGGTACCGGTGCACTATGATAGAAAGGACCGTCAGGATAAAGGAGGCGAAAAGTAGTGGATTTAAATTTAAACTTTGGAATAATAGGAGATGAAATAAATAAAGTAAAACCATTTGACAAAAATGAAATTTATGACGTGATAATCGTAGGTGGCGGGCCTGCTGGAATGACTTCTGCAGTTTATTGTATACGAAAAGGATTAAAAACTGGAATTTTATTGACAGAACCTGGAGGACAAGTAGCTAAAACAAAGGGAATAGAAAACTATATGGGCTATAAATACATAGAGGGGACAGAATTGGTAGACAAATTTAGAAGTCAAGTAAAGCAATTTACAATAGCCTATGAAGAAAATAGTACTGTAGAAAGTCTAATATTAGAAGAGAATTATAAAAAGTTGGAAACTGATAAGGGTGATATTTATAAAGCAAAAACAGTGATCTTAGCCAGTGGAGCTAAGTGGAAGCGATTAGGTATAGCAGGCGAAAAAGAGTTTATAGGGAAGGGTGTGGGGTATTGTACTACATGTGATGCTCCACTTTTCAAAGATAAAAAAGTAGTAGTAGTAGGCGGAGGCAACTCAGGCATTGAAGCAGCTATTGACTTATTAAATATAGCAGAATCGATAAAAATAGTAGAATTTATGCCAAAATTAAATGCTGATCAAGTCTTGTTGGATAAGCTAAAAGATAAGGCAAATGTAGAAATAATGAAAAACTCACAAGTGTTGGAGATAAATGGCAGTGAAAAAGTGGAAAAAATATCCGTTAAAAATCGAGATGACGATGATATAAAAGAATTTGATGTAGATGGAGTATTTATACAGATAGGTTTGGAGCCAAATAGTAGCTACATACAAGAAAAAATAGAACTAGATAAAAGAGGCTATATAAAAGTAAATTGTAAGTGTGAAACTAATATAGAAGGGGTATTTGCAGCAGGAGACGTTACCGATGTCATGTACAATCAAATTATAATTGCAGCTGGTGAAGGGGCAAAAGCAGCACTAAGTGCATATAAGTATTTAATGGAAAATTAAGCTATATACAAAGTGACAAAAATGAGGTAATATTGTAGTGAGGGAAGTGTACTATATAAAAAAAGGGGGAGTTATAATTAGTAAAACAAGCCTGACTGTAAAATAAAAGCTAAATAATATTAATTATAATTATTCTAGAATGATTTTTTTGAAATAATACTAAATAGAAATTATAACTCCCTGTAAGGGGGGGAGAAAAATGAAAAGAGTATTAATGTTTGCTTTTACATTTTTAGCATTTTTTTTGATTTTAGGTTGTATAAGTGATACGTTACAAAACTCGGAGTCAGAAGAAATATCTTATAAAAAAGCAAGCGAAGGGGTATTGGTGTTAGGTCTTACAGCAGAAAATACAAAAAACTATATAGATATTACCGGTATATACATTGAAGTGGAAGAGATATGGTACCAAGATACAGGCTGGAAAAAAATCGAAGGATATCAGCCTATGACTTATAATTTTTTAGGAGATATGGGAGAATACGCACCAATTCTATATGATGTTATTTTACCAGCTGGACACTACAATAAATTACGATTGGTAGTAAATGAAGAAAAAAGTTTTATAAAAATTGGAACTGGTGTAGAAAATGAATATTTAACTTATCCGATTGAAATACCTACAGTTGACAAAAGAGGTTTAGACTTAATAGGGAAATTTGATATTGCAGGAGATCAGATAACAGAAATAAAAGTAAGACTAGACTTAGAAAAATCATTAACATTAACAGGGACAGGTAGATATATATTACGACCTGTATTGAAAGTAATGGTAAGTGATGTAATATGGGAATACTAAAATAAGAGGATGACTTAAGTTATGTGTGTTTAAGTCATTTTTTAACTAGAAAAGTAAGTAAAATGTGATAGAAATCACTGTTTTTTTTCAATAAAAAGAGTATAATAAAAGTTGATATAACAAATTATAAAGGAGGAGATAAGTTATGAAAAAGAAAATATAAGTTATGAAAAAGAAAATATTATATATGCTATTATTTGTACTAATGCTTTTATTAATAAGTTGTACAGAAGGGTCATCAGACAGCAGTGATACAACTATGTTGACAATTGGAATTACAGACGCTCCAATAGATGAAGCTGACGCAGTAAATATAGGAATAAACAAGATAGAGATAAAGAAAGAGGATTCTGATGAGTGGCTAGATTACTTTGTAGCAACAACAGTTGAAGATGAAATAGAGATAAATCTATTGGAATACAACAATGGAGATGTAATGCTATTTGATAGCAAGGAATTTGAAGCAGGGGAATATGGACAAATCAGGCTTTATTTAAGTCAAGAAACTGGGAAAAATACAATATTACTAAAAAATGGAGAAGAAAAAGAATTGGAGATTAATTCCGGCATCAAAAATGCAGGTTTAAAACTTGTATCAGGCTTTAATATTGTAGAAGGTGCTGAGACAGTGCTTACAATTGATTTTGATGTAAGAAAATCGATTGTGGTAAAAGGTGGAAAGAATAATCCTAGATATGCTTTGAAACCTACAATCAAATTGATAAAAACTAATACAACAGGTCAGATTACTTTGACAGGAGATATTGCAGAAGAGGATGTATTCTATTTATATCCAAAAGACTATGATGTCAGTGAAGAAGCGGAATTAACTGTTATTGATGATATGGGTACTCCTGATGATACGTCTGATGACGAAGAAGTAGCATTACCTTTTGGTAATGCAGTTAGCTCAGCAATTGCTTTTAGTCAAGAAGAAGAAGGATTAGCAGTATTTCCGTATATTGAATTTGGCGAGTATGATATATATAAATATGATGAAGAATTGGATAATATAGAATTGATGAAATCAGATGTAAACTTATCAGAAGACAACTCAAGTGTTACACTTGAAATAGGAGATACGACAACACCTACAGATTCTGGGATAGAAATTAAATAAGAAAAAATAGAAAATAAAAAGTCTGGCTAAGAAAATTAGCCGGACTTTTTTATTTTATTAAACTTATTTTTTACTATTCTAGTAATGGACATTAGAAGAAATAGTAGAAAAAGAATTGAAAAGAAATAAGCAAAAATACTTTTTTCTTCATTCAATGTTGTATTTTGTTCTAAGAAAGCATTAAAATTTACATTAAATTTTATAAAAATATAATCTAACAAATATCCAAAAATTATTGCAAGTACCGAAGAAGCAAAAATATAAATTAATATTATTTTTTTACCTAGAATTTTTAGAAGTACACTTATAGCAGCTGCATTGGTAACAGGTCCTACAGCCAAAAATACAAAAGCAGCTCCCGGACTTATACCTTTTAGCATAAGGGAGAGGGCAATAGGTATCGAAGCAGTAGCACAAATATACATAGGCAAGCCTATAATTATCATAAGCAACATAGCTGGTAGCCCATTTGATATATTGTACTTAATGAAAAAATCATCAGGAATGATAAAAGAAATTAAGCCGGCCAAAAAAATTCCAATCAAAATTTCTATAGCAATATCATCCAAAAATTCTTTAAATGCATAGTTATAAAATTTTATAAATTTGTTCTCAGATTTTTGCGAATTACAATTACATGAATTAGACGTACAAGCATTCTCTTTCTCTTTTTCAATTATATTAAATTCTAAGTTATCTCTTTTCGTAAGAAGAATAGTCAAAATACCACCTAAAATACCACTAAAAAAAGCCACCAAAGGTCTAAAAATAGTGAAAATAGGTCCTAAAAGTCCATATGTAGCTAATATACTGTCTATACCTGTTTGCGGTGTAGATATCAGAAACGATACAACAGCTCCTTTAGAAGCTTTTTTGCCATATAAACAGCGGTAGGAATAACTCCACACGAACAAAGTGGTAGAGGAACCCCTACCACTGCTGATTTTACTATAGAATTAATATTATCTTGGCCAATATGCTTGATTACAAACTCTTTGGAGAAAAATATATGTAAAAGTCCCACAAAGAACAATCCAAGAAGCATATATGGCGACATATCAATGAAAAAAGAGGCAGAGTTTTTAAAAATTTCAACTAAAAACATAGCAAAACCTCCATTTTAAATATAAAATTAATCTAGCTTTTCAAGACTTCCATTAAGTAAATCTTTAATATAGTCATCAGCTATTTCATAAAAGATACTTTTACCTTCTTTGGTATTAGTTACTATATCTAACTGTTTTAGTATACGTAGCTGATATGAGATTGCCGGTTGACTTACGTTTAAAACCTTTGCAATTTCCGTAACACACAATCTTTCTCTTAAGATAAGAAATAAGATTTTAAGTCTAGTAGAATCGCTAAATGCGTTGTAAAAAGAAGAGATCTTTCTTATTTTTTCCTCTTCTGGTAACAGATTAATAAAGTTTGACATGTTGATTCCTCCTATAAAAAAATATTTATCTACTTTTTAATATTAACATTGTATTCCAAAAAAGTCAAGTATAAATTAAAAAAAAATTACATTTTATTTACAAAAATTTATTAAAATTTTCACTTGAACTGTGTATAATGCCGTTGTAAGTACAGAAATAGTAATATAATCTGAAAAAAGTATATTTTGGGAGGGGTTATAATGAAAAAAATAATATTTGCTTTATTGTTTGGGGTTTTACAATTTTCTATTTTTGGACATACTTCAAGAGAAAGTGAAATTGAGTTAATCTAT
>CAZDNU010000204.1:0-4084 GCA_964506865.1 uncultured Fusobacteriales bacterium
TGAATACTCTGAAATAATTATCCGGAAAGTATTTCTTACAATTAAGCTTAGATAAAGGATATGCAATCAAGTTTCCGGGTAACTAAATAGTGAGGGTAATTAGGGCATGAAAGTATCAAAACCACGGAAATATATACACATGTGACCAATAGTAATCTGAGTAAAATTAAAAATCCACTTGACGACATAGATGGATATATATACAATTAAAATGTTCTTATACGAAACAGCATTCGTGTAAGAATCCATTATGGTTTCTTACACGAATAGACTATCATGTAAGAAGTAGTTATATAAAATCGGATGCATTGTAGGCGCGCCATCCGTGGTGCGATTATTAAGATGGCCGTTGGAGAGGGGGAATATTATGGGAGTAAAAGTGAGACAGCATTATGTCCCACAATGTTATCTAAAGAAATGGCTAAATAAAAATGAAAAAATGCTTTTGTGTCAGAAAAATGATATTTTTAATAATGAATATGTTGGAAAAGAAAGTATTCTATACGAGAATAATTACTATACACTAACCATCAAGGATTGTTATCTTTTGACAGATGATGATGCAAAAATTATTTTTAGCTGTTTAGAAAATTGCAAAATATTTTATGATGGAGAACCTTTAGATACATACGGGAAGCTTGTATATAATTTTGACCGATATGAAGAATGGGAAATTTGCAGAAATGGTACTTTGATGTCAGAAAAAAGAAAAAATGGGTATAGAATAAATATTGAATCAAAGAGAATATTGAGACTTGAAGATTTTTTGTCAGAATGTATAGAAAACTCATGGGAAAGATTTGTTGATGAAATAGTTGCTAAAATGATGAATAGTAAACTATCAATAACAAGAGAATTTCATAAATATGATATTCTTGAGTTTGCATTGATACTTAAATGGCGTTTTAAAACAGGATATTCTTCTATAAAAGAAATTCTAGATTTAGTTATAGAAGATATTTTTAACCCTAAAAGCTTTGACTACCAAAATGAGATTACTACACTAACAACTAACCTAAGAAGAGATATGTTCTTACAACAGATAAATCGATATGCTCAATATAAAAACGACTGTGGAAAAGAATGTATAATATCTAAAGAAATTGAGTATACTCGAAATCTTCAATTTGTTTTCCTTATTGCACAAAAAGGGTCATTCATAACTTCTGATAATCCTTATTTTACATATATTGATAGCGGCAAATATGATAAAAATTATAATGGTATTTATTTCCCAATGACTCCAGAAGTATTACTATTTATGTGCAATAATTCTGATGAGAAGAATAAGAAATATATGATTAGGGATTTAAATATTAATGAGGTTGACAAAATAAATAAGATAATTTGAGATAATAGTTACAGTTTTATTATTGTAAAAGATACAAGCTTACTTGAAAGATTATAAAGGGCCTCCCATCCGTGGTCGGCTTTGAATATAGGGGCATCCGACTTTACATAACAACGGCTTCACACAAGGGCTCGCGGGTAAATGCATGAAGTAAGCCTCTGGAGTATGAACACGAAGAAAGGCTCGCCACATTCCTTCACTGGGTGCAAGCACCGCCTTCGAAGAAGGGCTCTGTAAGTCCAGTTCAGGAACGTCGTGAAGCCCAGACGTTATGCGAAACTACAAAAAAGTATTGCGGTATTCAGCTTTTTTTAAGGATATGATATACTGAGATAGAGGTGATAGGAAATGAAATCAGCTACAACTAATGTAATAGAAATGATAGATAGATTGCCAGACGAAGAGAGAATAATTGTTTTTAAGTATCTCAAGGGCAGTTTAGAAAAAAAGATGGAGAGTTTATTAACTAAAATTAGAAAAAGAAACGATATATATCCAATTACTTATGATGAAATTACAAATGAAGTTGAGGCAGTAAGGGAAAAAAATTATGAGTACAGACAAAGTAAGGGTAATAATTGATACAAATATTTTCATAAGCATGATTTGGGGTAGTCAAAAAGCACAGCAACTATTTGACAAAATCATTTCAGGCGATATCATTTTCTTGACTTCTGATCAGCATCTTGATGAGATAAAAGAGGTTTTAAATAGGTCTAAGTTCTCTAACCTTATCACAAAAGCAGAAGTAGATGAACTTATTTTTTTATTAAGGTTTTATTCCGAAATTATTGTTTCAGAACAAGATATTAAAGATTGTAGAGATCCAAAGGATAACATGATTCTTGAGATTGCGATATATGGAAATGCTGATTTTATAATTACAGGAGATAAGGATTTATTAGTTCTAAACCCATATAAAAGATGCCATGTTGTTACATTATCAGAGTTTATGGAATAAGGTATTTTTTTGTAGCTTCGCATAACAATGCATTCACACAAGGGGCGTGCTCATGGGTATGCGTGCCCAAACCTTTCCGCCCAAGTGCAGTCGCACTAAGGCGCAAAGGTTTCGTGAATGCTGACCGTTAGGCGATATATGGCGGAGGACGCGCCATCCGTGGCGCGATTGTTTTGTGGTCGCTTAAGGAAGTATAAGTATATTAAGCAGAATGGTCTATTGATGAATTTGTAAGGGAGAGATTTATTTGCATCAAGTATTACCAAATTTCTTTTTAACTTGTAGAAAGGAAAACAAATGTTAGAATCACTTATCAAAAAAGCAGGACAAAAACTAAGAGAAAAATATTATACATTGCAAGGCTATACATCAAAAGAGAAATTTGACTTAGTAACTGAAAGTGATGTTGAAATAGAAAGAATGCTTATTGAAGACTTAAAGCATTACTATCCTAATTACTCAATATTTTCAGAAGAGATTGGTCAAGTTGGGAGTATATATAAAAAGCGTTGGATAATAGATCCGATTGATGGAACATCGGATTTCGTATTTGGAGTACCGTATTTTGCAATTTCTGTATGTCTTGAAGATGAGAATCAAATTGTTGAAGGATATGTTTATAATCCTATTTCTGATGAGTTCTATTATTCAAAAAAAGAAGAAGGAAAATCGTACCTAAATGGAGAAATAATTAAAGTATCTGATACAAGTTCTATAGATGATAGTTTAATTGCTTTTGGCTATAGCACTATTTATGGAAAAATCAATAAATATTACAAAGAATGGAGTACAATATTTGAGACATGTAAAAAAGGAATGCCACTTATTGCACCTGCATTAACAATATGTAATGTTGCTCGTGGAAGAATAGATGCATTTATTGATTTTGGAAGTAGTATGGAAGGTCAATCCGCAGCAGCACTTATATTAAAGAATGCTGGTGGTAAAGTGTTTGATTATGATTTGGGAATATGGAATCATAAAAATAAAGGGATTATTGCAACAAATGGGAAGATAGATTTAAGTATAGTGAGAGTTTAAGGAAGCCACGTCCGTGTGGCTTCCTGAGTCACGGGGCACCTGACTACGACTAACAACGGCTTCACACAAGGGCTCGATGGAAAGAGCATGAAGCGGGGCTCTGGAGTATGAACATGGAGAAGAACTCGCCACATTCCTTCACCGGGTGCGAGCACCGCCAGGGAGAAAGGCTCTGTGGGGCCGGTTCAGGAACGTCGTGAAGCCAAACCGTTATATAAAATCGCGCACAGAGACCGCCACATCGTGTAGCGGGTAAACGAATATAAGGAATTGTGAGGGGATATGAAATGACATTGATAAAACATGAGTTTCCAATATTGGAAAGAGATACTGAGGAGATTGCTGTAATTATGCCAAACAGAAGAAATTTATACAGTTTGCCACCAAAATGTGTATTTGCTTTTCTAGGTGAAACTACTGAAGAATATGCTTCTGCAAATAACTATGAGAAGATTGCAGAATTTGTTTCAATCACCAAAATATATCCGATTTATAAAACCAATTATAAAGGTGAAGACATTTGTTTTTGCCAAGCACCTTGTGGTGCTTCGGCTGCAACGCAAATATTAGATTTTCTCATATGTTACGGTATAAAGTACATCATTTCTTGTGGAAGCTGTGGAGCATTGAATGAATTTGCAGAAAATAAAATAATAATACCTACCTCTGCATTAAGAGATGAGGGAACATCGTATCACTACATAGCAGCTTCGAGAGAAATTGAAATAAAC
>CAZDNU010000205.1:0-3223 GCA_964506865.1 uncultured Fusobacteriales bacterium
ATTTTTTCCAGCCATATTTATACATCTCCTAAGTTTATCCTCGTGCAATCTCTCTATTACCCCTACTTAATAAAAGCGAAAGTGTGGGGGATAAAGAGAGTTACGCACTCGGTATTCTGTCGTCACTTGGGTTCAGTGGGGGATAAGGAAAACCCTCACTGAACACAAATTCGACTTTATTTATATTTTATTTTGTATCCTAATATAGTCGCTGCCAAAACAAATGTAATCAAGTTTGCTGCAATAACAGGAAACAAATTTTCAATTACTCCATAACTTAACCAAAGTCCCACTCCCGTAGTAAATATAAGGTACATCCAAAGGGATAAATCTTGTGTTTGCCGTGTTTTTATTATTTTAAATGCTTGCGGAATAAATGCTACTGTAGTACACACTGCTGCTAAAGTTCCAATTATATCTCCTATCATTTTCATCGTCTCCTTTTTATATCCAATTTTATACAGATTTATATTTTATCATATTTTTTTATCCCTGTCTATAAGCAACAGAGTCTAACCCCTGTGCTTCGTTCACAAAAAAAGAAACATCTAAATTGAATTAGATGTTTCTTTTTTATACTTTTATATTTTTATTACCGATTCACGAACTATTAATTTTGGTTCAATCAATAAAGTTTTATTTAAATCTTTATGTTTTGCAATTAACTCTTCTACAGCTATTTTTCCTATATCAAACGCCTGCTGATCAACTGTCGTCAATGCTGGTTCCGTATATATTCCCGGTATAATATTATCAAACCCTACTACTGATACATCTTCTGGAATTCTTAGTCCATTTTTTTTCAAAATTTTTATTAGTCCTATCGCCATATAATCACTCGAAGCCATAACCGCACTCGGAATATCATTGGATTCTACTATCTCTTTTCCCGCCTCATATCCACTTTCTACAGAAAAATTGCCCTTATATACTTTTATGTATTTATCCAAATCATTACTTTGCATGTATTTTCTATATACTCTTTCTCTCTCACGGGCTACCATAGAGCAGGTACCCCCATTTATAAAATGTATCTTTCTATGCCCCATCTCATACAAATAATCCATTGCATTCATTATACCTTTTTCATTGTCAGCACCTAGAGAAAATACATTATCTCCATCTAATATGTTGTCAATAACTGCCACAGGTATATCAGATTGTTTTATATCATCTACATTTGGATCTACAGCTGACAATCCAATAAATATTGCCGCCTCAATTTTTCTCTCTCTGCACATTTGAATGTATGGCTTGCTGTTTTTTTTAGTAATTGTAAATAAATATATATCATAATTATTTCGCTCAGCTGTTTCTGCTATTCCGTCCAAAAATTTTATTCCGAAGTTCTGCTCCAAGATTATCTCATCTCTGCTTACTATAAATACTCCTATTGTATAGCTTCTACCAGTAATCAAGCTTCTGGCTATATTATTTGGCATATAATTCAAATCTTTTGCCAACTTTTGTATCTGATCCTTTACCTTTTGACTTACATCATCTCTGTCATTCAAAGCTTTGGATACAGTGCTTTTGGATACATTCGCTATTCTTGCTATATCTTTTATTGTTACGCCCATTTTTTTCTCTCCTATATCTCTTTTACGACTATATTCCCATACATTTTTTTTAGTTTTTTAATATTTTGTCCATTTTTTCCAATAAGTTTACCCTTATTTTCTTTTTTTACATAAAAATAATATATTTCATCAATTTTTTCAACTTCTATTACATTTTTTTCTTGTATATCTTCTATTTTTCGAAATATTTTATTCTTTGCTTTCTCCATTAATTCGATTTTCTCCAAAACCAAGTGTTTTCCAGGATAAATTCTCTTTTCTCCTGACAAAATATAACTTGCCATTATTCGAATTTGCTTAGGCAAAAATGACTCTCCTACAAATATTAATTTGTCCTGCTCATATTTTATGTTAAGCTTACGTACTTTTTGTAATAACTGTTTTCCTTTGTGATCAGTAAAACTGCTTACATCTTTTTCTCCACTCCACTCATTACAACGTTCTATTATTTCTTTATCACTTGATTTTTTTAGTTTTTTTACTATCTTATATGTGTAAACTCTTTCTTTTACGATTTCAGGTAATACTAAATTTGGAAAAGTTTTCTCAATCTTTTTTATTTTTACCCCATCTAAATTTTTGTTTAATTTATCTTTTAATTTATCATAATCAAAACAATTATATTTAGTGCTGATATACAATATATTCTCGTTAGCACTTACTTTTGCATCTGTTCGTCCAGCTTGCTGTATTCCCTTTGCCCACGTAATCCCGTTATCTTCCAAAGTTTTTCTTATAGCACCTTTTACAGTAATCTTGCCTTGCATCTCATCAAAAGCATGAAATTTTTTGCCATCATATTTTATATAAATATAATATCCATATTTATCTGTATTTTCTAATTTTCGAATGTCCAAATCAATTCTCCTTTTATGATTATTCCTCTACATCTTTTATATACATCTCCGAAGTCAATGGATATATTTCCAGCACTTTTCCCTTTGAGCTATCACTGAATAATGTTACTTCGACTTTTGATTTTTCATGCATTTCTTCCCAAGTTGCTCCTGTATACACTTCTATTCCACCAAATCTATCGAAACGTATCAGTTTCCCGCTATCTTCACCTGTATATTTAAATTCTACCGTTTTTAAATTTACATTTTTGAAAAAACTTTTGCTATATCTACCATCTTCGCTATCAAATATATACATCATATTTTCATTTTCAGCCGTATCATATATGATTTCATCAATGCTGGCTATCCTGTTATTATCCTTATCTTCAAAGCATACATAATCAAATTCTCGTCCTGGTAATCCATCCACTGTCACACCTTCACTTATACTTTTTCGAAAAGCAATAAGATAATTTCCGGATTTTCGCAAACTCATGTTTTGTAAGTATTGTAAATCATATTTTATTTTCGATATAGTTTGAGTCACGTCAGAGTCTTTCATCTGCTCTCCCAGTATTAGAGGAGCTATTCCGAAAAGTACCGCCACAATTGCTATTACTACCATTAATTCAATTAATGTGAACCCCTTTTTTTTCATGATTTATCACTCACTTCGCTTTATAAACTAAGTCTATTTCATTCCACAGATAAAAAAACGTATTAATCCAAAAAATCTGAAAACAGCTCCCAATTGCTTATATCCAAAATTTTCTAGAATTGCATAAAAATATATTTTAATTATAT
>CAZDNU010000206.1:0-4113 GCA_964506865.1 uncultured Fusobacteriales bacterium
TGTTTTATTGCACGCAATGACTTTATGAGGTTTTGGTAGGGGCTAACCTGCGTGTTCGCCCCTACAAGTAGAGGAGTTTTGAGTGACAGGCACCAAAATATTAAACGGTGCCGGTCATCATATAGTTTTTCCGTTTTTTATCGTTGCAATCTGTGTCAAATGTTTTCATGACATGGATTATATTATATCTTGTTTTATTGCACGCAATGACTTTATGAGGTTTTGGTAGGGGCTAACCTGCGTGTTCGCCCTATTTTATTTGCAATTATCTGTATCTAACTTTCTTAGACACGGATTACAATGTTTTTTTCATATTTTTCGTGGACGAAATAATAAAAAAGACTAAACCGCTCTTTGGTTTAGCCTTTTTCCCCCTATACACATATCTTCGTTTACTAAAATGAAACCTGATTTGTCATTCTGCCTCATCTATATCATAATATAAATGTTGATAGTTTAGTTTTTGGATTATATCTCTTATTGCAAGATCCACCCAAAATTTTACATTTTCAAGTGAGTTACCATACCATATATCATCTGAAATTAATTCATTGCTTCCATTATAAATTTTCACCCTATATTTCACAAATTTCACCTCCTGCTGTTTCACAAATAAAATAATAATTCAAATATCTTAATTTGTTATTCTCTTTAAAATTATACATTGTAAAATTTCAAAAGTCAAATTATTTTTTTTGCACAGAGGGTCTGACCCCTATGCTTATAAAAATCTTAGCATTTCATCCAACGTTTGTTTTCCTTTTTCTGTTCTCTCTTTATCTAAGGTGATACTGTATTGCTCTTTTTCTAGTGCTTCCATTATATCCTCTAGCCGTGTCTTTTTCATATTTGGGCATACAAAATTTCTTGCTGCATTATAATAGATTTTGTCTGGTGCTTCTGTTCGCAATCTATGTATCATACCTTCTTCTGTCCCTACTATTATTTTCTTTGCATCAGTTTCTTTTACAAAGCGAACCATGCCACCAGTACTCAAAACTTCATCTGCAAATTCCACTACTTCCGGCTTGCACTCAGGATGCACTATCAATTTTGCATCAGGATTCATCTCTTTTGCTTTTTTGACTTCTGTCAAATCTATACGATCATGTACGTTACAACAGCCATCCCACAATATTATCTCTTTTTCCGGAACACTTTGCTTTACATAATTTCCTAAGTTTCTATCCGGCAAAAATACTATTTTATCATTTTCTACATTTTTTACGATTACCAAAGCATTTGAAGATGTGCAACATATATCTATCTCTGCTTTTACATCAGCATTTGTATTTACATATGCTATAAATGTATGTTCCGGGTACTTTTTTCGCAACTCTTTGACATCCTCGCCGGTGATTGTATCTGCCATAGGACAACCTGCATCTATACGTGGAAGCAATACTTTCTTAGACGGATTCAGCATATACGCCATTTCTGCCATAAATTTTACTCCACAAAATACTATGATATCAGCTTTTACATCTACTACTTTTTTGGCTAACTCTAGAGAATCACCTGTAAAGTCAGCTATATCTTGTACTTCATCAATTTGATAGTTGTGTGCTAATATTACAGCGTTTTTTTCTTTTTTTAGTTCATTAATTTTTTCTATTACTTTGTTTCTCTCCATAGTTTCTTTTTTATCCTCCTATTTAATTATAATATATTCAGCAAAATCACCTGTTTATAGTCCTGCGCTATTCAAAATGCTTATAACTTTTCAAGTTTTGTGGAAAACATTCTTATAAAAGTGCTACACTCTTAAATTTCTTATAACATAAGGGTTCGTGCCATACAGAATCGTTTTAATAAGTATATTTTTAAATTTAAAAGCATACTTGTCCACATTTTTTTGCAAGTTTTCCACTATGTATCCGCACAGTGTATAAATGCTAAAATACACACTCAATCCAAGTTCAACTATATATTTACAAAGTTTTCTAAAATTTTCAATCCCACATCATGACTTTTTTCAGGGTGAAATTGAGTCGCCATAACATTGCCTTTTTCTATAACAGACACAAATTTTGTACCATAATCTGTTATTCCAGCCACTACATCATCATTTTTAGGCTTTACATAGTAAGAATGCACAAAATAAAAAAAGCTTTCATCTTCTATATTTTCCAGTAATTTGGTTTCTTTTGTCTTTTTTACGTTATTCCATCCCATTTCCGGTACCTTTAACCCCGGCTTATTTTGAAATTTTATTACTTTTCCTCTTATAATACCAAGTCCTTTTACATCCGGGTCTTCCTCACTAGACTCAAACAATATCTGCATACCCAAGCATACTCCCAAAAATGGTTTTTTTAGAGCTTCTGATTTTATGATATCTCGCAATTCATATTTATCTATATTTCGCATTGCATCTCCAAATGCTCCTACTCCTGGCAATACCACTTTGTCCGCTCCAAGTATCATATTCTTATCCCGTGTTATTACTACTTTATCTGTAAATTTATTCAAAGCTCTTTTCACATTTGGAAGATTTCCCATTCCGTAGTCTATTATCGCTATCATTCTCTCTTCTTACCTCCTTTATACTCTGACTCGTATAGGTGACAAGCACCATATCCATTTTTTCCATATTCCCAGTATCGTTGTCCATTGTTTCAGATAACTATAAGGAAGTCAAAAAATTATAGAGTATATTCGATGAATTTACATTGTAAATTACAGCCGTCTTCAATTCTAATAAATATTCTGTATTTTTTATGTTTTTTGCATTTACAATCAATAAACTTAATATTTCCTTCAGCAAGTTTCTATCTTTTCCTATAGCTTTTTCCAGGTTTTCTGCAAATACTATCTTTTCGAAGTCAGTAAGATATCGCCTCTTATTTATATATTCTTTTATACAGAAAACAATATTTATCTTACTTTGTATCTTATTCTCTTCTTTATAATCTGTTATCGCTTCAAATATCTCATTGAAGTCTTTACTGGTCCCTATATCCACTCCATTGTCCTTGGCATACGCTATAAGCTTGGCATCGCCGTCAAAGTAATCATATACTTCCTGCTCGACTCCCAAATCCATCGCAGTAGCAGGATAAAAGTCAATCACAAAAGACCTTGACTTTATTGTGGGCAATATATTTAGACTTTTTGATAATATTATAAAGTAAGTATCTTGTGGTGGTTCTTCCATTGTCTTCAAGAGTGCATTTGCTGCCTCCTTGCGTATAGCTTGTATATTTTGAATTATAAATATTTTTTTTCCACCTTCATAACTTGTATTTCCTGCTTCATATATTATATCTCGTACTGTACTTATTCCAAATTTTTCTTCTACATCATATATATGTAAATCTGAATAGACTTTTTTTTCTATATTATTACAAACTCTGCAATTTCCACAATAATCATATTCTGCTTCTTTACAATTTAAAGCTTTTGCAAAACCAATTGCAAAAGCCATCAAATTTATCTTCGCATTCCCATAAAACAGATATGAAGCACTATTTTTTTTATTTTTCAACTCATTTTGCAAGACCCTCTTGGCTTTGTTGTTGCCTTTTATTTCAAAAAAACTCATTATCTTTCAGCCTTCTCAAGCTTTCTAAGTGTTTTTAGTATTTTCGATCCCAAAGCTTTTCCTGTCCCTATTACTACTGACTCTAGACAGTTTTCTGCCATATATACAGGCAAATTTGTTGCATTTGACATCAATTTTGGGAAATTTCTTATTAAAGCTCCCCCACCTGTCATTACTATTCCTTTGTCTACTATATCTGCTGCAAGTTCCGGTGGTGTTTTTTCAAGCACTTGCTTTACATTGTTTACTATCTGCATCAACGAATCATTGATAGCTTCCAATACTTCATCCGAGCTTATTGTGATAGTCTTTGGCAAACCTGTCATCAGATCTCTACCTTTTACATCCAATGTTTCCGGGTCTTCTAACGGCAAAGCTGAACCTATCTTCATTTTGATCATCTCTGCAGTTTTATCTCCTATCAACAAGTTGTGAAATTTCTTTACATACCTTATTATATCTTCATCAAAATTATTTCCTGCTATTCTTATAGAACGACTCACTACTGTACCACCAAGTGATATTACTGCCACATCAGTCGAACCGCCACCTATATCTACTATCATATT
>CAZDNU010000207.1:0-5498 GCA_964506865.1 uncultured Fusobacteriales bacterium
TCGGAGCAGGGTTATACTCCAGCGGGAATCTCTATTATAAGCCCAGCTGTAATTGCAAAAAATTTCCTTGAACATGGTGGCTAAATTTGATAGAATGAATTAATATAAAGCAATCTCTCTGAGATAAGCACGGACGATTTAATTAAATAATATGGCAAGGTCTAAAGAGGCAAAGGCAAGATTAAAGATAAACAAGCTACTTAAAGAATCAGGTTGGAGATTTTTTGATGATGAAAAAGGACATGCAAATATTCAACTTGAACCAAATGTAAAACTTTCTCAAAAAGATATTGATGCTTTTGGTGAAGATTTTGAAACTACAAAAAATGGATTTATTGATTTTTTACTTTTAGATGATAAAGGATTTCCTTTTGTCGTTTTGGAAGCAAAAAAAGAAGACAAAAATCCATTAGATGGAAAAGAACAAGCTAGAAGATATGCGCAAAATATCAATGCTCGTTTTGTAATTCTTTCCAATGGCAATCTTCATTATTTTTGGGATCTTGAGAGAGGCGATCCTGAAATTATTACAGAATTTCCAACTCAAGAATCTTTAATTCATAGATTAGATTTTAAACCAGACAATAAGAAACTTGTGGATGAAGAGATTGGAGAAGACTATATTGCTTTAACCCAAAATCCAAATTTCAAAGAAGATCCTAGGTATCAAGATAAAAACACAAGAGAAAAATATTTATGGGAAGAAGGTTTAAGAATTCTTAGACCTTATCAACTTGCTTCAATTCATGCCTTACAAAAAGCAGCTGAACAAGGGAATGACAGATTTCTTTTTGAAATGGCCACCGGAACGGGTAAAACTTTAACTTCGGCTGCGGTAATAAAACTTTTCTTAAGAACTGGAAATGCAAAAAGAATTTTGTTTTTGGTTGATCGCTTGGAACTTGAAGACCAAGCTTACAAAAACTTTAGAAATTATCTTGGCAACGATTTTCAAACGGTTATTTACAAACAAAATCGTGATGATTGGAAAAAGGCGGAAATTGTTGTTTCTACAGTACAAAGCCTTTCTTCTCAAGATAAATATAAAAAATTATTCTCTCCAACTGATTTTGATTTACTGATTGCTGATGAATCTCACCGTGCTATTGGAGGAAATTCAAGAGCGGTTTTTGAATATTTTATTGGATATAAGCTTGGACTTACTGCTACACCAAAAAATTATCTCAAAAATGTAGACCCTCATAAACTTTCAAGTAAAGACCCGAGAGCTTGGGAAAGAAGACAAATGCTTGATACTTATACCACTTTTGGCTGTAAAGATGGAGAACCAACTTTTAGATATAGTTTGCTTGATGGAGTAAAAGAAGGATTTTTGATAAATCCAACTGTTGTAGACGCAAGAACCGATATTACAGCAGAACTTCTTTCTGAAAAAGGGTATGCAGTAATGATAGAAAAAGAAGAGGGCGGAGAGGAAGAAGAAACTTTTTTCCAAAGAGATTTTGAAAAGAAATTTTACTCCGAAAAAACAAACACAGTTTTTTGTCAGACATTTTTGGAAAATGCTTTTAAAGACCCGATTAGTGGTGAAATTGGCAAAAGTCTTATTTTTTGTGTCAGTCAAAAACATGCAAGCAAAATTACTCAAATGCTCAACAAAATGGCAAGCCAACTGTGGCCTGAAAAATACAATTCTGATTTTGCAGTACAAATCACCTCAAATGTGCAAGATAGCCAACAATTTACGATCAATTTTGCAAATAATAAGCTCAACGGACACACAAAATTTCTTGATAACTACAAATCAAGCAAAACTCGTGTCTGTGTAACGGTTGGAATGATGACTACCGGTTATGATTGCCAAGATGTACTCAATCTTGCTTTGATGAGACCAGTTTTTTCTCCGACTGATTTTATTCAGATCAAAGGAAGAGGAACAAGAAAATATGCATTTGAATACACTGATGAATACGGAGATAAACATAAACATGAAAAAGTCAGTTTCAAATTTTTTGATTTCTTTGCTAACTGCGAATATTTTGAAGAAAAATTTGATTATGATGAAATTCTAAAACTCCCACAACTTCAAAAAGGAACTGGTGGAGAAGATGGAACCCCTATTGATATTGATGAAATAGAGGTTTTTGATCCAGATAAGATCAAAGAAATGAGAGAGCAAGCAGTCGGATTGGAAGGAATGAAGGTTGATCGCAAACTTTTCGAAAAAGCACAACAGGAATTACAAGAAGACGAAGATATAAAATCAGCAGTCGAAAATGAGCAATGGGAAAAGGCAGTCAAAATCGTTCGTGATAAATACGAAGATAAACCGCAATTATTCTTGAACTTAGATAAAATCCGTAAAAGTGAAAACCTTGATCGTCGTATTTCTTGGCGTGAAGTTTTGGAAAGGATTTTTGGCTTTATTGACAAATTCAAAGATAAAAACGAACTGCTTGAAGAAGAATGCGAAAAGTTTATATCTATCTACAAGCCCGAAAGTAAATATGTTCCGTATATCAAAAACTATCTCAAAGCATATGTTACAGATGAAAAGTTTAGAGATATAATCAACAACAAACATTTTGCAGAACTCAATGTATATGCAGGATTTAGTATGTCAGAATTTAAGGCTCTCAATGGCTGGAGAGAGACCGTTCCTGAATATGTGAAAGATTATGTGCCAGTCAACCAATTTATGAGATAACCAAAACTACTATGCTTGATAATGCCACAAAAAGAAAAATCGACTCCGCAAGAAATATTCTTGTCGGAAAAGTGCCAGATCCAAAAGCACAAGTAGAGCAGATCACCACTGCTCTTGTGTATAAATTTATGGATGACATGGATAAAGAATCAGAAGAACTTGGCGGTGAGGCAAGATTTTTTGCAAATGGTTTTAGTCAGTACTCATGGACTAAACTCATGGATAATAGACTTTCAGGACAAGAAAGACTTGAACTGTATGCGGAAGCTATCGCCAACATGTCAAAAAATCCTCATATTCCCCAACTTTTTCGTGATATTTTCAAAGGTGCTTTTTTACCTTTTCGTGATCCAAGAACTTTGAGCTTGTTTTTGAAAGAGATCAACGAGTTTAATTACGACCACAGCGAAAATTTAGGAAATGCTTTTGAATATTTGCTTTCTATACTCGGAAGCCAAGGCGATGCAGGACAATTTAGAACACCAAGGCACATTATTGATTTTATCGTGGAAGTAGTAAACCCACAGAAAAATGAAACTATCCTTGACCCTGCTTGCGGAACGGCTGGATTTTTGATTTCCGCTTACAAACATATTCTCAAAACCAATTCATCAAATTTCAAACCCGAAGAAGAAAAAGCGGAAGATAAAATCGTGCAAGGAGAAACTGCGTTAGAAACTATTATACAAGAAAAGAAAACTTACAAAGGAGATTTATTAAGTCCAGACGATAAAACAAAACTTACTCAAAATATTGCAGGTTACGACATTTCACCGGATATGGTGAAACTGGCTCTTGTAAACCTCTATCTTCACGGATTTAGTGATCCGAAGATTTTTGAATATGACACTTTGAGCAGTGATAAAAGATGGGGAGAAAATTTTGATGTAATTCTCGCAAACCCTCCATTTATGACTCCAAAAGGTGGAATAGTCCCACATAAAAGATTTTCTATCCAAGCCAATCGTGCCGAAGTGCTGTTTGTCGATTATATCGCCGAGCATTTGAGTATCAAAGGAAGAGCTGGAATTATCGTTCCCGAAGGTATTATTTTTCAATCTGCTGGAGCTTATAAAAATCTCCGTAAAAATCTCATAGAAAATTGGGGACTGTATGCAGTAGTAAGTTTGCCAAGTGGAGTTTTTCAACCATACAGCGGAGTAAAAACTTCTATTCTTTTGATGGATAGAGAATTTGCCAAAAGAAGCAAAGAGATTTTATTTCTCAAAGTAGAAAATGACGGTTTTGATCTGGGAGCAAAAAGGAGAAAAATAAATAAAAATGATTTACCAACAGCATTAGAGGTTTTAGAAAAATGGAAAACTTCATTTGTCATTCCCGCGGAGGCGGGAATCCAGGGCGATTCAGTAAAAAAAGAAAAAATCGCTGAAAATGAAGACTACAATCTCAAAGGTGATTGCTATCGTGAAGTGGTGGATTATAGTAATGCGAAGTGGGATATGGTGGAGCTTGGGGAAGTGTGTGAAGTTGGTGACGGGAATCACTCGTCTAATTATCCAAAAGCTAATGAAATGGTTGGTGAGGGTGTTCCATTTATCCGTGGGGTTAATTTAATAGATGGGACTGTCTCAAATGAAAATATAAAATATATAACAAAAGAAAAGCATGAAAAATTAAAAAAGGGGCACTTAAAAGAAAATGATGTTCTTTTTACAAATAGAGGAGAAATTGGGAAAACTGCTATTATTCCAAAAGAATTTCATGGAGCAAACTTAAATTCACAAATTGCATGGTTGAGATCTAAAAGTCTGGAATTAAATCCAAAATATTTATTTAATATTCTTAACTCTAAAATTATACAAGATAGTATTTCTAGTGAGGGTGCAACATTAAAACAATTTACAATTAAATCTTTAAAAACTCTTCAAATCCCTCTCCCACCGCTCGAAGTCCAAGAGCAAATCGTGGCGGAGATAGGGCAATATCAAAAAGTCATCAATGCAAATAAGGAATTGATAGATAAAATGGAGAAAAAAATTGAGACGAAAATTGGCGAAGTTTGGGGAGAGGAGATTTAGCTTGTAATTGGATGAAAATATGGATGGAATATACACATTATCGCAATATTTTCCTTTGAGTTCGTCTGATCCTATTCTTGAAAGATATTTCGATCATCATCTTGGTGCTTGTCTCAAATGTAGTGAAAACGAGCTTTATTCAAGTGCTTATTCTCATTTACATATTTTATATATGATCTTTGTGTATGTTCAGCTTCTAAGAATTGCCAAAGAAAAAGCACAAGAATTTGATCTGTGTTGGGTAGGATTTCCAAGCCAAGAAAAAGATTTTTTAAAAGAACCAAGTAGTCCATTTTCATTTTCCAAAATTCAAGAAAAAACAGTATTTCGTTTTTTTAGATTGGTAGGATTTGATGACGGTTCAATAAGTGATATTTCTTCATTGGTAAACAAAAGAAACAACCAGCTTCATGCCAACGGTCAGTTATCCTTTGAAAGCCAAGATGATTTTGAAAAAGAAGTCGATGGATATATCAAGAAAATGCAAACAATCATCACAAGGCAGGCAAATTTTTTACAAACAATTTATTCATCACTTGTTGCAGGATACGAAGAAGGATTTGAAATAAACCAAGATGAAATAAAAACAAACTTTGCAGATCAATACTATTTCTCAGGATATGAACTGAGGTTATTAGCATAACGAAAAGTTGATATCGTTTCTAAATTTATTATTGATGAGATGTAGTTATGAAAAAATTTAATGATTTAGTGAATAATCTCAAGAAATAAAAAAATAAAAAAACACACTTTGTAAAAATACCTGTCAATTTACTTGACAGGTATTTTTA
>CAZDNU010000208.1:0-5436 GCA_964506865.1 uncultured Fusobacteriales bacterium
TACCTCCATTATAATTTAACAAAAATTCTTTGTAATCTTCAGGTAATATAAATCCTATATTTTCTTCAAAATTTTTAATTTTTTCCTTTGTTGTATAACCAAATCCTTTTATATCCATTCCCACACCCTGTCTATCTTTTTATTATGTTTATTAAATTTCATATTTTATACACTCATTATAAATTTTCCTATATTATTGATTTAATTTTTCCACAGACAAACTAAATCTTTCAATATCTTCTTTCGTCTGAAATAAGTTACTCAAATACAATAAATAATCAAATTCGTCCTCTTCTTCTCCTAGCGAAAATACAAAAAATACTCTTTTATATTCTATAGCACATACTTCTTTTTCATTGATTTTTACTATAAAGTTTCTTTTTTCTTTATTTATAACATTATTTTCAAAATTTATTGTATCGCTATTAAATTTATAACTTTTGCTATTATATATAAAATATAAATCTTTTCCCTTTAAATACACTCCTATTAAATCTTCATTTTCACTAAATCCAACTATTCCCTGTCTTGTCGATTCTATTTCTTTTTCCGAAACTATATTATACTCATCATCTTCTATCATTATATAAGTTCCTTCTTCCGAATAATTTCTTAGTATAATCATTTCTGCCTCCTTCATACATTAAATTCAGTTGTATTAATGCCCTTTTAAACCTAATAAAGTATTTGCAACATCATCTTTTTTCATCGTTTTTTTATTATACCGCCCCAAACTTGTTCATCTGATTCATATTTTCCTTTTTCAATCATATCATCTTTACTTTTTTTAAACAAATCATCCGCAGTTGGTCCAATTGGATTTTTATATTTTTTCATGTTTCTTTCTTCCAATACTTTTACTTCATCTGGTTTCATTCTTGCTCTAGCTTTAACTTTTTCTTGATTTCTAACCTCTACAACTTTTCTCGCAATATCTTCTTTTGGCATATTTTGAGATTCCATTTCCTTTATTTCTTTTTCCAATCTTTTCGAGCCATCCAAATAATCTTTTCTTATCTCTCTATTCTCTTTTGCCCATTCTTCTTCCGGGCTTAAATCATATATTTCTTGCCCTATTTCATTCAATAAATTATTTAGTTTTTCTATATTCATTTTTTTTCACCCTGTTTATCCTAATTGTTCTAAATATTTTTTAGTTTTAAGTTTTGCTTTATCTAAATCACCAATAACAACATCAGGGTTAGTTTTTTCTTCTTTTAAACCTAAACGCTTTACTCCTATTGTTTCTATCATTATGATAATCCACTCTATAACATCATCGTCTTTTTCATTATAAAAACCTTCTTTTAAACTAATTAATAATTCGTTTTTTAATTCACTATTTCTAAAATAAATTTGTCTATGAGCACTCGCTGCTGTTATTCTTAATTTTTTTTCTTTTTCTTCAAGCATATGTTTATTTAAAATTTTTATTTCATTCTTATCTCCCATCCAACCTAAAACATATAAGGATACTTCACGCAAATATTTATTTTTGCTATTTTCATTTTCTTGTGCTAGCAATAACGCAAATTTACTTTTCACTCCTCCAAGTATATGCAATATATCTCCTATAACAATTTCATCTTTTTCTAGTTTACTTTTTTCTACTAAAAAATTTTCTATATTCATCCGTCTCTTGAAAGCGGCTCTAATATCGTAATAAAGCTCTTTGTACTCTCTTTCTTTTAATAAATCATAGTGATATTCTAATACTTTAGATGCATTACTTTTCAAAAGTAAATTTATAAATTTAATATTTCTAATTGTTTTTTCCTCTTCGGGCATATTTTCTGCTAATTTTGCATATTGATATTCTTTTTTTAATTCACTTATTTCCATTTTTAATCATTCCTCCTGCTTTATCTATTACATTGGATAATCATGATAAGTTGTTCCACATCTCTTATGACTAGCTCTATGCTCTTTTTTAGGTATCGTCTCCATATTTTCTGCTATATCTAATGCTTTTTTACCAGCTATTGTTTTTTTAGTATATAGTGGCTTTATATGTGACACTTCATATCCTTTAGGGACTCTTTTTCCGTTATTATCTTTAATAAATTTTCTTGCTTCAGTTGTTAATTTATTACTTTCATCTTTCGCATCTCTTATTAAAGCCTTTCTTCTTTCTTTCATACTTCTAGAGTACTTTTTACTACTACTACTACCGCTTCCTCACCTATTACTGTTAAAATCATTACTTGAGTTATTTACTGCTCCCTTAGTGGCTATTCCTCCACCCAAAGCTATGCCCAGATCAGTATTTCCCATACTTTTACTAGGTGGTGCTGATCCCTGTCCACTATCTTGTATCTTAATCATACCACACCACATACACATTAGTGTAGAGTTTTTTTGCAAAACAGGAAAATTTCCTGTTGTTACATTTATTTTTCCCATCATCCACGGAGCTATTGTAACAGGAATACACGGCATTTTCTGTAATCTCCCGTAGTTTGCTGCTGTAGCTGCTGCTACTGCCGGGTTTGCCAAACTACTGCACTGCCCAAACGGCTGTATATTTAACATTGGTTTATTATCCATAATATTTGCTTGTTGTTTATTATTTATACTCACTCTATGAGGAATCGGAACTTGAAGCTTGCTGGATTTACTTCCAAAATTACACTTTAGTTCTGCTCCTTGCACTACATATTCACTCATTGCCATTTCTCCTTAATTTGTTTTTACTTGCGTACCTTTTATATCTGTTACGCCATTCATTTTTATACTACTTGCTTTACACTTTAATCCTATCTCTTGTGAAGCAGTTATACTTATTTTTTTCTTTGAATTCAATTCTATATTTCCGTCAGCTTGCATCTTTATATCTTTTTTGCTATACATCTCTATACCGTTTTCCTCTGTTATTCTTATAAATATCTCTTGATCTTTTGCTGAAATCAATATTTCTTTATCCGTAAACATAATCTCTTTTCCAAATTTTGTACGAATAAATTTTATATCAGGGTCCATTATTTTGTCTCCGCCTTTGTCATAACGCCTTACAGAATTACTTACCACGCCTTCCTCTTCTCTAGCTGTAGTAAACAATACTTTTACATGATCTTTTTCTTCCGGCATCATATAAATCCCTGTTTCACCTTCAGTGGTATATGGCGTAAGCACCGGAAACTCAAATGCGGTTGCTTTATCTTGAGTTTTGTCTATATCAAAGTGTATCTTTGCTCTATCTTCTATCCTCTCTATTACCTTTCCTTCCAAATTCAATCCAATAAAGTTTTCATTTAATATTTCAGGTCCCTGTAATCCATTCTTATTTGTTAATAAATATTCACCCTTTAGTATACCATTTTCTATATGTATAAAGCATTCTTTTACATACAATACTACATCCAACTGCAAATCATAGCTTATAAAATCACTATCTTTAATTGATTTTATATGATTTTCCTGCATATCTCGAAAATTCGATACTTTTTTTGATATCGTATAATTATGAGCTCCCAAATCACTTTCTCCATTACTTGCTACATCTGTTCCAAACCAAAATTTTGCTTTTTTGCTTAATCCGTCAGATATTAATACAGAGTTGAAATGAGATGCCATCCTTTTTAGAAATTCCCAGTCAGTTTCATTGTATTGCAAAATAAACTTTCCCTTTTTTTTACCTTTTGTAACTACATCAGATACATCGGCCCCCGGATATTCTCCTACTATTTTTTTTACCATTGCTTCATAAGTCTCATTTTCATCCTGAAAAGTTCGTTTTTTTCTTTTTATATCCAATTCATAACTTGTAGATATGCTATATAGTTGTAAATAATATACACCTTGCACCATTTTTACCTGTATTTCTGTTACTAAGCCACAAAATAAAGTGGAAGGTCCTTTTCCTTCATTTATAATTTCTATCAAAGTTTTTTTGTTTGCCTGTTCTACACACACCTCCTTATCTTCTTCAGAAAGAAGCGCATAAACATAGGCTCTATCGTGGTTATTTAACTCCTTTTTTATTTCAACTTTAAGTACTTGTTTTACCTTTATTCCCTTTAATTTTATCTCATAATATCCTAATGCATCAGACATATCATACCTCCCTGGTTTTAATTCTTATTTAATTTTTTCTATTATTTTTTATTCTTTCTTAATTGATTTGCATATAATATTTTGGAGATTAGTTTTAAATGTAATATTAATATTTAAGCTGGATATTACATACTAATATTATATTTAAAACTTAATTATATACAATTAGAGTTTGGGGACAAATACTTGTCCCCATAGTCTTACTATTCTGCTGCGTATCCACCTTCGATTGTAGTTAATTCTGTTTTGTCTTTTTTTTGCTTCATAAACATAGTAAATGTTCCTATACCTTCAGTATGTCCAAAATCCTCTGTGTAATCTACTACAAATGCATTTGGAAAGTTTACCTTTCTTACTACTTGATCTGCTGCTATTACTTCTAACGTTACGTTTCTGTAACAATCAGCTTTTTCAGCTGGCACCAATGACCATAATGCTAGTTTCATCGTATCATCTGCTTGGTCACCATCCACTGCTGTTATTATTTTTCCACTTACTTCCAATATTGTACCTACATCTGTTGATCTTGCATTTGAATCATCAGGAGTATCCGTTTTATACGTCACCGTTTGGATATTGTCCATCCCCAATTCAATCGTTTCTGGTCCTTCCACCAATAATTTAAATCCCATTTTATAATACCTCCTTGATTTATTTTAAGATGTATAAAAACATCTTTTCAACAATATTAATGAACTAACACTTAGGTGTTAATTCTTTATAAATTTTTTCCTCTATAATTTTTCCATCTTTATCATATTTTTTATATTTACCATCTAGCAAATCATCTTTGTATTCATATATTTCTTTGACTTTTCCATTTTCATAGTAAAATATAACTTCGCCATCTAGTTTATTATCTTTATAATTCCATTCTGATTCTTTATTTCCATTTGGATAATATCTTGTATGTTTTCCATTATAAACACCTTCTGTATAATCGATTGTTTCTTTTAGACTACCATCATTGTAGTATTCCTTGTATAATCCATCTCTTTTTCCATTTTTATAATTCCATTCTTTTTCAACATTTCCATTTTCATAGTAGTTTATATGTTTTCCACTTAAAACTTCATTTTCATATTTTTCTTTTATAATTACTTTACCTCTAGGACTATACATTAGATGTTTTCCTGATAATTTATCATTCTTGTACTCATAAACTTCTTTTAATAACCCTGTTTCATAATACGTTCTGTCTTCTCCATTTAGTTTACTATTCTCAAAGTGCTGCACTCCTGATAAAGAGCCGTCTTCATAATATGTTTCTACTTTTCCATGCAAAACTCCATTTTTATATTTTAATTTAATTACTCTGTCTCTCTATACTTAATAATGTTATGAATAATTTCTACTTATTTACTCTCCTTATTAGTGGGCGAA
>CAZDNU010000209.1:0-5236 GCA_964506865.1 uncultured Fusobacteriales bacterium
AAATAAAGTCCGCGAAGACAGCACAATTGTTTTCGGTGTTCAGTACTCCGAAAGAGGCGCAAAAACAAAACAAGACGAGATATTAAAAGCTATAAAGAGAAAAAGCATTGCGATTACCGAGGAACAATTAGAACGCGCCTTTAGAGTTTTTGAAAAACAAAGCGAGGTTGATTTCTTTATTAACAAAAATGCCAAAGCGTTTTTGCAGGAGCAATTCAAGCTCTGGAGCGATCAGTATTTCTGGGAAGGAGCAAAAGAATGGAGCCCTGATAGAGTTAATCAATTGCAAATCTTAAAAGACATCTCTTCCAAGATTATTGATTTTATTTCGCAGTTTGAAGATGAGCTGGTAAAGATCTGGAACAAGCCGAAGTTTGTTAAAAATTCAAACTACGTAATTACGATAGATAGGATAAAAGATAAAAAACTGGTTGAGAAAATCAAGAAGCACAAAAACTTTTCAGAACAGGTTAAAGAGTGGAAAGAATTAGGTATAGACAAAAATAATCCCAAGGCACCGATTGATACAAAATATTTCAAAAATTTAGAGCTTGAGATTTTGAATTTATTTGACGATTTAGATAAATCTTTAGATGGTTGTCTGATTAAAAGCGAAAACTATCAGGCACTAAACACAATTCTGCCGAAATTCAAGGAAAAAGTGCAGATGATATTTATAGATCCGCCATTTAACAAAGCAGGAAGCGATCAATTTGCCTATATTGCCAACTATCTTGACTCGAGCTGGATTAGTCTACTTGAAAATAGATTAGAATTAGCGAAGTATATTTTGAACAAAACCGGAACAATTTTTGTTAATTCTGATGATAAATGCAATTCATACACAAGATTTTTGTTAGATCAGGTTTTTAAAAATTTTCAAAATGAAATAATCTGGGCCTATGAAAAACCAGGCGCGGGATTGGGGAAGTTCAAAAATAATCATGCGAACATTTATTTTTATAGCAAAAATGAAGAATTTTTGTTTAATACACTTTATGTTCCTAGAAAGGGCGAAAAGGAGTTAACAAAAAGAGAAGGAAAACATAGTGTAGATTATGAAGGAAAAATATCTCCCGATTGGTGGATAGATATGTGGGATGACGTTCCATCGTTCGCTACCATGATGACTGCGGGAGAAAGGGCAGTAAAAATGTTCGGGATACAATTTCCCACACAAATGCCAGAAAAATTGTTATATCGAATAATTCATACAGGTTCTAACAAAAATGATTTGGTTTTAGATTTTTTCGCGGGGACAGGAGTAACTGCCACAGTTGCACATAAAATGGGTAGAAGATGGATCAATATAGAATTAGGAGAACAGTTTAATACAATAGTTTTGCCGAGAATGAAAAAAGTTTTGGGCTATGATAAATCCGGTATTTCAAAAGAAGTCAAAGAATATCAAGGCGGTGGATTTTTTAAGTATTACGAGCTTGAGCAATATGAAGAAGCATTGGCGAATTGTAAATACGAAGAAAGCGATTTATTTAATTCGCCCTCAAAAACGCCATATCAAGAATATGTCTTCATGAAAGATGAAAAAATGCTCAAGGTGTTAGAGATTGATTATAAAAAAGAAAAAGTCAAAACTGATTTATTAAAACTCTATCCGAATATAGACATTGCAGAAACCTTATCCAACCTTACGGGAAGATGGATTAAAAAAATCAGCGACAGCGAAGTGGAGTTTGAAGACGGAACAAAGATTAATACCAAAGATTTGGATTATAAACTTATTAAGCCATTGATTTGGTGGTGATAATATGAATATAGAGGATATTAACGGGTATACGCTTAAAAACTTAAATAAAATTAATATTTTGTTGGGCAAGAACGGGTGTGGCAAGAGTTATCTTCTTCGACAAGTGGAAAGAGGGTTACCTAGTAAGACAGACGTTTTTGGCAAAACAAAATATATTACTCCAGAACGAGGAGGCTCTTTAATTTATGAGGCAGGCATTGAACAACAAACAATTTCTAGCCCAAATTGGTTATCTGAAACTCGAAATAAAAATCAGTTTAATCAATTCAGGCAGCAAAGCGTAGCTCAGTTTAGGAAATTAGAAACACTTGTGCTAAGAGAAATTGAAAAAGAAAAACGGGGAGAAAAAGAATATGTTTTTGATAACTATATAAGTGAAATAAATTCATTATTAGATCGTATTTATATTAAAAGAGGTGATATCAAAGAAGGTGAGATTAGTTTTAAAATTTATACAAAAAGTCCGGATAGTAAAATAAACCCTGATGCTATCAGCAGCGGAGAATCCGAACTAATTTCCATAGGAATAGAATGCCTTATTTTTAGTAAGGAGTTAATTTCGGAAAGAGAAAATATTCTTTTTCTAGACGAACCCGATGTTCATTTACATCCTGATTTGCAAGTTAGATTGATGCAATTTCTTACCCGATTACTTGATAAAAATGATTTTAAGGTTTTAATCGCTACGCACAGCACGGCAATACTTGGGGCTTTAGAATCTTATAAAAATACTCAAATTGCTTTTATGGGATTTTTTCAAAAGAATATCGAGTTTAATCCTATTTCTGGTGTTTACCGAAAAATTCTTCCTGTTTTTGGGGCTCATCCATTATCAAATATCTTTAATGAGGCGCCTATATTGCTATTAGAGGGAGAAGACGACGAAAGAATATGGCAACAAGCCGTAAGGACTTCTCGCGGTAGTATTAGAATATATCCTTGTGCTTGCGGAGATATTGATAAATTAAAGGAATTTGAAGAAGAAGCCAAAAAAATTATATGTGCTGTCTATGACGATGCAAAAGGTTATTCCTTACGCGATCGAGACGATAGTGATGAGTTAATAGATGACCTGCCACCTATTACAAGAATGAAACTATCTTGTAGGAGTGCAGAAAATTTACTACTTTCCAATGAAGTTTTGGATAACTTCAGTTTAACTTGGGACGATTTAAAAAAGAAAATAGATGAATGGATTGAAAAAAATACTGAACATTCTCATTATTCTGCAATGCAGAAATTTAAAGACAGAGATTATGATAGAAAAAACGCTGATCTTAAAGAGATACGAAACGATTTAATGGGTATCATCGGAAGTTCTAAGCCGTGGGAAGTAATTGTGGGACGAGTTGTGAGTAGTTTAAATTGGGACGAACAAACTGATTTTTCAAAAAAGGGCAGTATTTATAATTTTCTGGGCGAAAAAGTGGTAAAAAACTTATGTCCAAAAATTCAATAAGTTGTTTAATATGTCAAAGCTATACCTACAAAACATCGTAGATGATATTCTTTTTGAAAACTTGCCGGCAAAGTGGCAAGGGTTCGATTTTAGTCGATTTTCAAAAGAAAAAACGCTTTTTGATTTTCAAAAACAGGGGCTTCAAAACGCACTAAAAGGTTTATGGCTTTATTTTAAAGACAAAAAGGAAGACAAAGTAGATTTGTATCATCTTTATCACGCTAATGGTTTATTTGAAAACTTTGACTACGATCTAAAAAAGAGAGAGGGCAAAAAGACGGCAAAATATCTTTTAGAATACGATAAGGATTATCCTTCCGTTGATTCTAAAATTCCCTTTGCGCATTTTATCAACCGAATGAGCTTTTGGATGGCAACCGGAAGCGGCAAGACGCTTATTATTGTCAAATTGATTGAGCTTTTGGGTAAACTGGTTTCCGAAAAAGAACTTCCGGCGCGGGAGATTCTTTTTTTGGCTCACCGCGATGACCTTTTGGATCAATTCAAAGCTCATGTTGAAGAGTTTAACAGTTTTAACTTTGATACGAAGATAAACCTCAAAAATTTGAGAGATTACGAGAGCGTAAAGCGCGAAAATGCCTTGCCTTTTGCTAAAAATGAAATTACCGTTTTTTATTATCGCTCAGATAATATATGGACAGAGCAAAAAGAAAAGCGTGTGAATTTTAAAAATTATGATAATAATGGTCAGTGGTATATATTACTTGATGAGGCCCACAAAGGAGATAAAGAAGACTCTATTAGGCAGATTTTATATTCAATTTTATCGCGAAATGGATTTTTGTTTAACTTTTCAGCAACCTTTACCGACCCAAGGGACTTCGCAACGTGTGTTTTTAACTTTAACCTTTCAAAGTTTGTAGAAGAAGGATACGGCAAACATATTTATGTGTCCTCTGCTGAAATCACTGCTTTTCGTGGACGGGGGGATTTTTCGCCGATTGAAAAGCAGAAAATTGTTTTGAAAACGCTTTTGCTTTCAACTTATATCAATAAATATTTTGAGAAAATCAGGAGGGTTAATAGCTCATTATATCATCACCCACTACTCCTAACGCTGGTTAATTCCGTGAATGTGGAAGAAGCTGATCTGGAGTTATTTTTTAGAGAGTTGGAAAAGATTGCGAGAAATGAAATAAGAGCGGATTTACTTAAAAAAGCGAAAGAAGAACTTATTCAAGAATTTCACGACAACGCTACATTTGTGTTTGAGGAATCAGAGTGTATTATTAATTCTGATTTAATTTCAAAACTAGATTACAAAGATATTTTGAAGTATATTTTGAATGCCAGAACGCCGGGCAAGATTGAAGTTTTGAAAATCCCCGGGAATCGGCAAGAATTAATTTTTAGGTTAATGACGGCTGATAAACCGTTTGCTTTAATCAAGATTGGCGATATTTCCGGTTGGCTGAAAGATAAACTTGAAGGATACGAAATAAATGAAAGTTTTGAGAATGAAAGTTATTTTAGGCGAATAAATCGCGACGATTCTGACATAAATGTTTTAATGGGTTCGCGTTCTTTTTATGAGGGTTGGGATTCTAACAGACCGAACTTGCTTTTATTTGTAAATATCGGAGTTGGAAGCGACGCTAAAAAATTTGTTCTGCAATCAGTTGGCAGAGGCGTCCGAATAGAGCCGCAAAAATACCAAAGAAAACGGCTCCAGAATCTGCTTAACGCCAAAGTTGTAAAAGAACATTTATTTGAGAAAGTAAAAAATCTGATTTTGCCGATTGAGAGTTTGTTTGTTCTTGGAACTAACGCGGAAAATTTGAAAGAAATAATCAAAACACTAAAAGAAGAAAAGCAGGATAAAAATTTGGGTGAAGCATTTATATTAAACCCTGAAGCGCAGAAGTACCCACTTTTGGTCCCGGTGTATAAAATCGCCGAGAGAATTTTTGCTGAGGAAAAAGACCCGCAAAAATATCCTGTCAGCCGCGAGGATTTTGATATAACCTCGCAATTTTATGAATTTTTGG
>CAZDNU010000210.1:0-10290 GCA_964506865.1 uncultured Fusobacteriales bacterium
GTAAATAAAGTGAATAAAGGTAAAATCAGAAAAAAATTTGCCAAGAATAGATAATAGTGATATAATTGATTGGAGCAGTGTAATATTAAATTTGAGGTGAAAAAATGAATTCAAAACTATTTATATCTTTTTTTAAAATAGGTTTATTTACTTTTGGAGGTGGGTATGCAATGCTTCCGCTTATGGAAAAAGAACTTGTGGAAAAGCGAAAGTGGGTAGCTCGCGAAGAATTATTGGATTTTTACGCTGTAAGTCAATCAACACCAGGAGTAATCGCAGTAAATACAGCTACTTTTATTGGTCATAAGAACAATGGAGTAATAGGAAGTTTTTTCGCGGTATTAGGAATGGTGCTGCCCTCTTTGATAATAATAAGCATTTTATCTATGTTTATAGCCACTCTAAAAGAAAATATAATATTTCAGAAAACTTTTAGAGGGATACGTGTAGCTGTAGGAGTATTAATTCTTTACTCTGTGTATAAGATAAGAAAGGGAATACCTAAAAGTAAGTTTGGGTTAATATTATCCGGAATAGCTTTTTTATTTTCTTTTTTTAGTTTTCAGACGTTTTTTATAATTTTAATGGCAGCTTTTGCAGGGATTTTATTATATGAAGGAGAAAAACAATGATAGAATTTTTAATAATGTTAAAAGTGTTTTTTAAGACTGGCTGCTTAGCGATTGGTGGCGGATTGGCTACCGTACCGATACTAAAAGATGAAGTGATCGGTAGGGGCTGGATGAGCGAAACAGAATTTATCGATATGATAGGGATAGCTGAGTCTACACCAGGACCTATTGGGATCAATGTGGCTACCTATATAGGATTTAAGCAGTATGGAGTATTTGGAGCAGTGGCGGCCTCTTTTGCCGAGATATTACCTGCTTTTATTACTATAATTTTAATATCAGGTTTTTATAAAAAATACAAAGAAAATATAAAAGTAAAAAAAGTATTTTGGGGAGTAAGATCAGCTGTAATCGGTATGATAGCATTTACAGGAGTAGAATTTTTATTTTTTAGTTTACAGCAAAAAGGTTTGAAATGGTATAATATGGTAGACATAAAAGGTGTTTTAATAGCTGTAGTAATAATTTTAGCAATAAAGATAAAAAAAATAAACCCGATATCATGTATATTACTTGGCGCTTTCAGTGGATTATTACTTTATTAATCTAATGTAATATTTCGATCATTTATATTGGCATAAAAAGTTGCTTATTAAATAAAAAATTTATTGAAAAAGCAAAATAAATGTATTATTATTATATGAAAAAATATGAGATGGGGTGTAGATATGCATAGTTTACCTGTAAGTGATCCAGTATTAATATTTTCTATAGTAATGCTAATAGTCTTGGTAGCACCTATATTTGCAGAAAAAGCAAAACTTCCGGGAATTATAGGCTTGATAGCAGCTGGGGTAATAATAGGACCTCATTTACTGGGAATATTGGAGAAGGATCAGTCAATAGACCTTTTAGGAAAAATAGGGCTACTGTACATTATGTTTTTAGCAGGCTTAGAAATAAATATGCTTGAAGTAAAAAAAAATAAACATCATAGTATTGGATTTGGATTATTAACATTTTCGTTACCACTAATTTTAGGAACTTTAGGTGGATATTACTTTTTAGAAATGTCTTTTACAGCATCAGTCTTGCTAGCAAGTATGTTTTCATCACATACGTTAATCACATTTCCTATAGTAAGCAAACTAGGCTTAGCGAAAAAAAGTTCCATTACATCAGCTATAGGTGGGACTATTATTACAGATACATTGGCTTTCTTGATACTAGCCGTAGTGGTCGCTACAAAATCAGGTGATTCAAATGTATTATTTTGGATAAAATTTGTTATACTTGTATTAATATATGTAGTGTTGACGCTTTCATTATTGCCAATTATTACAAGATGGTTTTTCAAACATTTTGCATCAGAAGAGGGGATAGAGGAATATGTTTTTGTAATTACAATGCTATTTATACTGGCATATTTATCACATCTTGTGGGCTTGGAACCTGTAATCGGAGCATTTCTTACAGGTCTAACGCTGAATTCTATGATACCCGAAAAAAGCTTGCTTATGAAAAGAATACAATTTGTAGGGAACTCATTATTTATTCCATTTTTTCTTATTTCAGTTGGAATGATCATAAATCTAAAAGAGTTTATAAGTGATATTAAGACTTTGAAGGTATCTTTGACAATGATAGTAATTGCTATATTTTCAAAATATATTGCAGCTCATATATTTGGGAAGTTTATAAAAATGAAAAAAAGCGAGAGCAACCTTGTTTTTGCTTTAACTATAAATCAAGCGGCAGCTACCTTAGCAGCTGTTATGGTTGGTTATAATATGGGTATTTTTGATAGTAGTGTACTTACAGGTACAATAATGATGATAGTAGTTACCTGCTTTTTTGGTTCAATTTTGACAGAAAAATACGCAAAAGAAGTCATTATAGAGGAAAAAAGTAATTATGAAGTAGAAGATCACAAAATTTTAGACAGGATACTAATTCCTATAAAAAATCCTCACAATCTAAAAAACTTAATGGAGTTTACGTTTTATATAAAATCCTCTACTAGCAATGAACCGGTATATCCATTAAATGTATCATTAGAAGGTAAAAATTTAGAAAAACAGATTCTTGATGGAGAAAATCTATTGACAAAGGCTGTAGCACTTGCAAATTCGGCACTAAAAACCGCAATACCTTTAAATCGTATAGACATAAATGTATCTACTGCAATATCTAAGTCCATAAAAGAACAGCGAATATCAAAAGTAGTGTTTGGATGTAGTGATACTGGGGGTTCTCAGACATTATTTAATAATGTCGTAGATCAATTTGTCAAAAATAGTAAAGAAACAACATATATAGCAAAACTTGTAAATCCTATTGGTATCACAAAATCTATTCACTTGATAATACCGACTTATATGGATAAACAAAAAGGGTTTATAGATACTTTGTATACATTAATACAGCTTAGCAAAAGAATAAATGCTAAATTAAATATTATTACGAATAGTGTAATTGAACGAAAAATAAAAAAAATAATTTCTGGAAAGAAATTTATGTTGGATTATGAATTTCATGCAATTGATAACTGGAAATTAGTATATACAAAATTAAATGAAGAGATCAAGAAAAATGATATGATTATACAGATGATAGCTAGACAAGGACAACTTGCATGGAGACTGGCATTTGACAAGATGCCTCATAAACTTCGAAATATGTTTCCAAAAAATAATATAGTGGTGGTATATCCTTATTACTATTTAGAAGAAAATATATTCTTAGAGGAAAAGGAAATAGCGGAAACACCAATATTAAAAGATATGCCGGAGTCGCACTTTGTACTAAAAGAAAAAGAAGTAGTGGTGGAAAATATTTTGAAAAATATATCTAAAGAATTTACAGATGATATATCTATTTATGAAAATTTATTGGAGGTTTTGTATAAAGCACCAATAGAATTAAGTAAAGAAGTCCTTTTGATACATATACACATAGAGGAGATAAGTAACTTTGAAATATTTGTCGCAACAAATAATAGTGGTTTCCAGCTGAAAACAGGAACTATAGACTCAAAAATGATAATTATAATGTTGTCACCGAAAGAGAAAAATTTGAAAGGGCATTTAAAAAAATTGTCTGAAATAGCAAAATTAGCATCTGATCAAGAATTAGTCGAAAATATATTAAAAGCTAATAACTATGAAGAACTAAAACTAATGTTAGATTAAATAAAGAGGTGAAATCATTGGAGCAGAATAAATATAAAGAAGCCATAGAAGTGCTAGGTTTGCCACTAGAGTTTTCACTAACAGAACTAAAAAAAGTCTATAGGGAAAAGATAAAAGAAAATCATCCAGATATAGCAAATATAAATAAAAATACAGATAAAATCCAAGCTATAAAAGAATCATACGATTTATTAAATCAGTATATTCAAAATTACAAAATTTCTTTTAGAAGTAAAGATATAAAATTAAGTCCCGACGAGTTTTTAAAAAGAAAAATTATGCAGGAATGGAAGGTGTAGCAAAAAATATCTTGAAAAGAAATTAGGACTATGATATAATAATTTTAATTTATGTAGAATTAAATTAAAATACAATAAAATAGTGGAGCTAGGGGAGCTTTAATTAGCTGAGAAGACGTATGTCTGACTCTTTGAACCTGATACGGATAATTCCGACGTAGGGAAGCATTAAATAAGTTTATAAAAATCTTGTTAGATTTTTTAAATGTATATAGGCTAGTGTCTTTTCTATGGAAAGGACACTTTTTTTTATAAAACTAACCAAGGGGTCAGACCCCTGTGGTAAGGAAAGGAGAAAAAATATATGGGTATAAAAGTAAATGGGAAATTGGAACATATAAAGGGACTCTCTATAATGGAGTTAATAGAGGAAAAAAAACTTCCTAAAGATTCCCTTGTAGTAGAATATAACTACAATGTATTGAAGTCTGATAAATGGGATAATACTATTTTGAAAGATGGAGATAATTTAGAGTTGCTAAGCTTTGTTGGCGGCGGATAGAAAGCTAGACTTTCTGATATCATTGAAATGGAGGATAAACAAATGGAAAAAGATAACTTGAAAATAGGCGATAAAATACTAACAAATAGATTGATAACAGGCACGGGAAAATTTGCAGTAAAGTCAGATATCGGTAAAATGCTTGAAAAAAGTAAATTGGAAATGATAACAGTGGCTTTACGAAGAGTAGATATGTCAAATAAAGAGGAAAATATATTGCAATATATACCAAAAAATGTAACACTGTTACCAAATACATCAGGAGCCAGAAATCATGAAGAAGCAGTAAGAATAGCTAGAATAGCTAGAGAAGCAGGGTGTGGTAATTTCATAAAAATAGAGGTAATAAATGATATGAAATATTTACTTCCAAACAACGAAGAAACTTTGAAAGCGACAAAAATACTTGCAAATGAGGGATTTTATGTAATGCCTTATATAATGCCTGATCTTACAATAGCTAGACAACTAGAAGAAGTAGGCGCAGCAGCTGTAATGCCACTTGGTGCTCCTATTGGTTCAAATAGAGGATTGTTATTGAAAGATATGTTGGAAATAATAATAGAAAATATAAATGTACCTGTGATAGTAGATGCCGGAATAGGCAGACCTTCTCATGCTGCAGCGGCAATGGAAATGGGAGCTGATGCAGTACTTATAAATACAGCTATTGCTACAGCAAATGATCCTGTATTAATGGGGCAGGCATTTGATATGGCAGTAAAAGCAGGTAGATATGCATATATAGCTAAAATGGCAGAAGAAAGCAAGTATGCAAATGCTTCTTCTCCACTAACTGGCTTCTTAGATGATTAATAAATAGAGGTAAAAAGATAGGAGAGAAAAATGAGCTTTCATGAGATATTAAAAAAATATGATAATTTTGATTTTGATGCTTATTTTCAAAATCTAAGTGACGAACAGATATTAAATAGTTTACGAAAGGAAAAACTGACTGAGCTTGATTTTTTAAATTTAGTATCAGATAAAGCGATTGATTATGTAGAAGAGATGGCAAATTTAGCTAGAAAGATTACGATACAATACTTTGGAAAAACAATATCACTATATACACCGATCTATATTTCTAATTATTGTACAAATAAATGTTTGTATTGTGGTTTTAGTGCAGGAAATAAGATAAAACGAGAAAAATTAACTCTTGAAGAGATAGAAGAGGAAGCAAAAGCAATATCTAAAACAGGATTAAAACATATACTAATCCTTACAGGAGAAGCAGAAGATATAGCGGGATTCGAGTATATAAAAAATGCTGTGAAAGTAGTTGCAAAATATTTTCCTTCAGTTTCGATAGAGGTATTTCCAATGGATACAGAGCAATACAGAGTGCTAAAAGACTTGGGTGTAGATGGACTTACAGTATATCAAGAGACTTATAACAAAGAACTATATGAAAAAGTACATATATCAGGAAGAAAAAAAGACTATATGTATAGATTGGAGACCCCTGAGAGAGGAGCAAAAGCTGGGTTTCGCCAAATAAGCATAAGTACTTTATTTGGACTGGGAGAGACTCAACAGGAAGCTTTTTTTAGTGGAATGCATGCCAAATACCTTATGGACAAATACTTGGATACAGAATTTAGTTTATCATTACCACGTATAAATCAAGCAGAAGGTGGATTTCAGCCATATCATAATGTTGATGATAAAAAATTTGTGCAAATAATGGCAGCTTATAGAATATATCTTCATAAAGCAGGAATTAATATTTCTACTAGAGAAAAATCCGATTTTCGTGACAATATACTACCATTAGGTGTAACAAAGATGTCAGCTGGATCAAGAACTGATGTTGGTGGATATACAAAAGGAGATAAATCGACACAACAATTTGAGATATCAGATAGTAGAGATGTAAAAGAAACTACAGACATGATAAAATCAAAAGGATATCAGCCTGTGTATAAAGACTGGGTATGGCAAGAGAGTGAATTGCGATGAAGATAGGTATAGCCGGAGTAGGTGGTATAGGTTCTAATGTAGCTGTAAATTTAGCAAGAGCAGGAGTAAAAAACTTTAAAATTGCTGACTTTGACAAAGTAGAAAAATCTAACTTAAATAGACAATTTTATTTTGAAGATCAAATAGGAAATTATAAAGTGAATATGCTAGAAGAAAATCTTAAGCGAATAAGCAGCGATATCATTATTGAAAAAGAAGTGTTAAGATTAAATAGAGAAAATATGGACGCATACTATGCAGACTGCGATGTAATAGTTGAGGGTTTTGATGTAAAAGAGTGTAAGAAAGATATACTTGAGATATTTTCTGCAAAAGGGAAATTTATTGTATCGGCAAATGGCATAGGTGGTACAGATCTTGAAAATATAGAGTGTAAACAATTAGGAAATAATATATATATAGTAGGAGATTTTGTAAGCGATATTGAAAAGTTTAAGACTTTTCCAACGAAAGTAAGCATGGTAGCGGCTATAATGGCCAATATAATATTAGATGAATATATTGGGGTGAACGCAATTGTCAAATAAATTAAATAGAATATTGGATGCAAATATAAATAGAGCAGCCGAAGGCATTAGAGTAATAGAAGATGTATGTAGATTTTATTTTGAAGATGAAAAAAATACTATAAAGTTAAGAGAAGCAAGACATACTCTACGAAAAACTTTTAAAAATATAGATATAGAATTTGTAAAATCACGAGATGTAGAGCACGATATAGGCAAAGATATAAGTCAAGCTAGCTTTCTTGATAAAAAAAAGGATTTGAAGCAGCTAATTACTGCAAATTTCAAAAGAGTAGAGGAAGCAGTAAGAACAATGGAAGAAACTCTAAAAATAGTAGGTCTGTATAGTGAAAGTAAAGTAATGGAAAATATAAGATATGAGATGTACTATACCGAAAAAGAGATAAGCACAAAAGTCAATAAAAATATATTGCCAGGTTTGTATGGAATTACTGGGGAAGAATATTCAAATGGAAAATCTACTGTAGAAGTAGTAAAAGAGATGATTTATGCAGGGATAAAAGTAATACAATATAGAGAAAAAGATAAGAGCCTAAAGGAAAAGTATGAAGAATGCAAAGTGATAAGTGAGATTTGCAAGAAAAATGATGTCATCTTTATAGTGAATGATAACATAGAGATAGCATTATTAGTAGATGCAGATGGTGTGCATATGGGACAAGATGACCTACCTGCAAAAGAAGCAAGAAAGCTTATTGGAAACAAAATATTAGGAATATCGACTCATTCTCCAGAGCAGTTGCAAAAAGCAATAGAAGCAAAAGTGGACTATGTAGGGGTAGGGCCTATATATAAAACTAAGACCAAAGTAAATGTATGTGACCCAGTGGGATTAGAGTATTTAGAATATGCTGTAAAAAATTGTACAATACCTTTTGTGGCAATAGGTGGAATCAAGGTTCATAATATAGATGAAGTCTTGAAACGGGGAGCGCAAACGGTATGTCTGGTTACGGAAATAATAGGATCTGAAAGTATAGAAAAACAAGTAAAGTTATTAAATGAAAAAATATCAAAATATAATGTGGAGGGATAAAAAATGAACTATACAACTCAAATGGATGCGGCGAGACAAGGTATATTAACAAAACAGATGAAAGAAGTATTGGCAGATGAGCATATATCGCAAGAAGATTTAATGGACGGACTTGCAAATGGAAATATTGTGATACCTGCAAATAAAAATCATAAAAATCTAAAAGCAAAAGCAATTGGTACCGGACTAAAAACTAAAGTAAATGTAAATCTAGGAGTATCACAAGATTCATTTGACTTTGATTTGGAATTGGCAAAAGTAAAAAAAGCTATAGACCTAAAAGCAGATGCTATAATGGATCTAAGTACTCATGGTAATACGGAAGAGTTTAGAAAAAAAATAGTAGAACTGTCACCTGTAATGCTTGGGACAGTCCCAATGTATGATGCTTTGGTGCAATTTAATCATAAAGAGGTAAAAGATATATCAATAGATGAGATATTTAAAGTTGTAGAAAGACATGCTGAAAATGGTATAGATTTTTTGACAATACATGCAGGGTTAAACAAGTATGCAGTGGAAAGAGTAGATGAAAATCCTAGACTTACTCACATAGTGAGCAGAGGAGGGTCAATTTTATATGAATGGATCAAAGAAACAGGAAATGAAAATCCCTTTTATGAGCATTATGATAGATTGCTAGAGATATGCAAAAAATATGATGTAACTTTGAGTCTAGGAGATGGTCTAAGACCAGGAAGTATAAAGGATGCTACAGATGCACCACAAATACAAGAATTAATAACTTTAGGAGAATTAACTAAACGTGCTTGGAAAGAAAATGTACAGGTAATGATCGAAGGACCTGGACATGTACCTTTAAATGAAATAGCTGCAAATATGCAAATACAAAAGAAATTGTGTCATGGAGCACCTTTTTATGTATTAGGGCCATTGGTAACAGATATAGCACCAGGATATGACCATATAACGTCAGCGATAGGAGGAGCTATAGCAGCTTCAAATGGAGCAGACTTTCTGTGCTATGTAACTCCTGCAGAACACTTGAGATTACCGGATTTAGAAGACATGAAAGAGGGGATAATTGCAAGTCGGATAGCAGCTCATGCAGCTGATATAGCTAAAGGTATCAAAGGGGCTATAGAGTGGGATAATGCTATGAGTAAGGCCAGAGCAGACTTAAATTGGAGAAAACAGTTTGAATACTCTATTGACCCTGAAAAAGCTATAAAATATAGAGAAAGCTCTATGCCTGATGATGATGATGTATGTTCTATGTGTGGAGATTTTTGTGCAGTAAAAAGAAGCAAAAGAGTATCCAATGAAAAAAAGTAGTTAGTAAATATAAAAAAAACCTCTTTTGAATTTTACAAATAAGTTACAAAGATATAGTAATATATTAGTAAGATGGGATAAAGGGGGGAATCAAGATGAGATTTAGCGTGGAGTGTATGTTAGAAAAAAAATATTTGCCTATTAATTACAGAGATATATTTTTTGACTTTTTAAAAAGAAGTCTAGATAAATATGATTATGGATTTAGCCAAAGACTATGTGAAAATGTATCAGAAGCAAAGCGACCTTGTACTTTTTCTATTATGTTAGATGATTTTGAGATAAAGCATGATAAATTAGTACTTTATTCAGATATTATATTTATAAAATTTTCTACTATATCAAATGAAATAGGAATAGAGTTTTATAATGCAATGTCGCAATTAATGAATCAAGTGATGGATTTAGGATTAGATAATACTTTGCGAATAGTAAATGTAGAGATATTGAAGGAGAGAAACTTAGACTCAAATGAGGCAACCTTTAAGACTATATCACCTGTATTTATGAAAAGAGTGCCTGAAAATACTTTAAGAGAATTTGAAGATTTGCAAGAAACAGAATATATAAATATTTTAAAGCGGGATTTGTATGAAAAAATAACAGAGAGCTATCATTTTCCAAAAGAGTATATAAAGCGTGATATAGAAGATACAAAGATAGACTTACTGGAAAATACAAGTATATCAGAAGAAAATAAATTAGTAAATGAGATAGTAATGAGAGTAAAAGCCAGAAAGTATATACTTGAATATATATATAAGTCAGGTATAGGCAATAATACAAGTATGGGATTTGGCATGCTAGATATAGTTTAAATCAAAATTTGAAATGTAATAAAAAAATATGGGGTATACCCCATATTTTTTTATAAAAACACT
>CAZDNU010000211.1:0-9106 GCA_964506865.1 uncultured Fusobacteriales bacterium
AGACAGAAGATGAAGAAAAGTAAAAACAAGAGATATTATTTATAAAAAACCCATGGCACAAAGAATTTTTTTCTTTGTGCCATGGGTTTATAATTTACATTTTATTGTTATTGTTCTATTAAAAACTCTTCTAAAAACTGATCAATTGTATCATCAGCATTAAGTTTATTTTTCTCTTTTTCATCTTCGAAAAATACTCCCAGACCTTTTTTGTACTTTGAAGCTTTTTCTACCGGTATCTTATTAGCCGAAAACATAGCTTTTCGTTTTTTTGTAGTAGAAGCATCAGCCAAAAGTCCATTATCCAAATCAATATTTTTATAAACGATATTTTTGTCTTCTAACGCATTTTCGATAAATTCAAATTTTTTGTTTGAAATTATTTTTTTACTTACAAGTGTCTTTACATATTCTCCCCAAATAGGAGCAGCAGCTCCACCACCTGTACCATACTTGATAGGTGAATTATCATCATAACCAAGATAAATACTAGTGACAAAATCAGGTGTATATCCCGAAAACCAGACATTGGTAGAGTCATTAGTAGTACCTGTCTTACCGGCAGATTCTATGCCCGCATATGATCTTTTACCAGAACCATATAGGACTACATTTTTCATCATATGAACAATAAGTGCCACCTTATTCACATCAAATACTTTTTGTTTTTCAGGTTTTTCTTCATAGATTACTTTTCCATATCTGTCCTTTATTTGTCTTATAAAGATAGGCTTGACACGATACCCACCATTGGAAAAAGGCACATAAGCAGTAGCTAACTCTAGTGGTGATACTCCCATAGTCCCTAGTGCAATAGTAAGGTCATATTGTATATCAGAAGTAATACCGGCTTTTTTTGCGATTTTTATTGCATTTCGAATTATAATTTTTTTCAAAAGCTTAACAGCGACAATATTTTGCGATTTTTCCAAGCCTTCCAATGTAGTCATATTTTTTAAAAAGGTGTTGCTGTAGTTTCGAGGCTCCCAGTCACCTAATTTCAGTGGCGAATCTTCTACTAATACGTTCATTTGGTATCCAAAATCTAGTGCTGTATAATATATAAAGGGTTTAAATGCAGAACCAGGCTGACGTTTTGCCATAGTCGCACGATTAAAATTACCTCTAGTAAAATCACGACCGCCAATAACAGCTTTTACAAACCCATTTTCAGAGTCAATAGTAACCAATGCACCTTGTAATTCAGGATATTCTTTTATAAAACGACTATTTTGCATAGCCTTTTTCGCTGCTTCCTGCATTCTTAGATCCATTGTAGTATATATCTTTAGTCCACCTTCATAGACGTCTTTTTCACTATACATATCAAATATCTTTGATGTTATAATGCTGGTAAAATCAGGTGCTTGATAGGCTCGTTCTTTTTCTTTAGCAAAGACTAATTCGGTACCCAATGCCTCTTGATACTCTGACTGAGTAATGAATTCATACTTCAACATTTGTCGCAATATTAATTTTTGGCGTTGAACAGAAAAATCAACATTTTTGAATGGTGAGTATTTGGCAGGTCTATTTGGAATACCTGCCAAAACAGCCGATTCTGCAAGGTTCAAATCTTTGACTTCTTTTCCAAAATAATGTCTAGCTGCAGTCTTGATACCATAAGCTCCTTCACCAAAATAGATTTCATTTATATATTTTTCAAGAATCTCGTCTTTTGTATATTTTCGTTCGATCTCTATAGTTATAATTGCTTCCTTTACTTTTCGCATAATACGTCGTTCATTTGATAAAAAAGCATTTTTAGCAAGCTGCTGCGTGATAGTACTACCACCTTGCATTCTACGGAAAGTAAGCAGCCTAACTACTGTACCTCCGATTAATCTTTTGACATCAAAACCATGATGACGGCGAAATTTTCTATCTTCTATTGCCAAAAAAGCATTTTGTGCATGTAGAGGGATTTCATCCATTTTAGCTACCTCTCGGTTTTCACGCATTAATCGATCAATGATCTCGCCATTGATGTCATAAAGTACAGTAGGTACAATAGGATTGTAGTTTTCCACGAGATTTTCTACATTTGGCAAATCAGAATATGCTTTTATAATCAAGACTGTAGATCCTAGAAGTCCTATACTTGTAAAAACTATAAATAATGCAATGATCATTTTTCTAAATTTTCTTAGCATTTATAATCCTCCTGACTTTTCTTTTAATTGACCACAAGCCCCACTGATATCTCCTCCTTTTTCTTTTCGAAGTGTGACATTCACACCTTGTTTTTGAAGTGCGAAAAGAAAACTTTTTATTTTTTTATCAGATGGTTTTTTATATTCTAGTCCATCTACTTCGTTATAAGGGATAAGATTTAGTACATGGTCAAAACTCTTCATAATGTAAGCAAGATTGTGGACATCATTTTCACTCATATTGAAATTATCAAGCAGGATATATTCAAAAGTAAGTTTTCGGTTAGTTACTTTTTGATAATTTAAAAGAGAATTAAGTAGATCTTCTAGTGGATATTTTTTGTTCATAGGAATAAGAGCAGATCGTTTTTCATCATCTGCAGCGTGTAAGGAAATGGCAAGCTCTATAGGCAGTTTTTCCTCTAGCAATCTTTCAACCCCAGGTATTATACCACAAGTAGAAATTGTGATTTTTCGTTTTGATATATTCAAACCTTCTTTAGAAGATAATATTTTTATGCTATTCATTACATTATCTATATTGAGCATAGGTTCTCCCATACCCATAAATACAATATTTGTAATATTTGCATCCTTTTTTATCAATCGTCTATTAACTATATAGATTTGATTTAATATCTCACTTTGTGTAAGATTACGATGAAAATCTCCAGTACCTGTAGCACAAAAGCTACATTTCACCGGACAACCTGCCTGGGTAGACACACAGACAGTATTTCTAGTTTTGTGTCTTAGCAAGACTGTCTCTATAGTATTTTTGTCATCTAGCTCAAAAAGATACTTTTCGGTACCGTCAATTTTTGATATTTCACGTTGTAATATCTCCAAATATGGGATATGTGCTTTTTCTTCAAGCAAAAGCCGTCCTTCCATTGATATATTAGTCAATTCATCTATTCTACGTGCCATCTTTTGATGGAGCCACTGAAATATTTGTTTTGCTTGAAACGGTTTTAATTTACATTCATTTGCCAAATTTTTTAGCTCTTCTAAATTCATATTTAAAAGATTTTCTTTGTTAGTCATAATTGTCCTCCGGAAATTCTATATTTTTTTATACTGTATCTTTTTCAATTTCAAGCTCTTAGGATATTTCTATTTTATCCGACGTAGTCAAAACTCCACCTGAATTCAAGAAAACTATTTAGTGTATTTTGATTTGAAATATTATATGTATTTTATCATAAATAACTGCTACGAGCAAGTATTTTATTGAATAAAAAAGGAATAGTGGAGATATGCAGGAAACTATAAGAAAGGTGTGATATAATGGCATCTATCGCTATATTTGGATGTATGGACACAAATAAAAAAATATGATATAATTGATAAAAAATTTAAAAAGGAGAAATATGAAAAAATTTACGAACTTATTGATTTTATTGCTATTTATATCATGTAGTCCAATTAATAGAAAGACAGAAATATACTATCATAAAAATGGACAAGTAAACAAAGTGAAAAAAACAAATAAATTAGAAAAAAACATAAATAACTATATTAAGACTTCAAAAGACATTCTGAAATTGATATTGATGTCAGATTTTGAAGAAAAGGAGCTAAAAAAAGTAAAATATATTGAAATATTATATAAAAAAACAAATAATATATTTATTGATGGTAGCTTCAAGATAGGAATTAAAAGAATACTAATACCGTTAGAGGGAGAAAGAAGTGGCTTGGTAATATTGTATACAGAAACCGGGAATATAAACCCACCACTTTCACAGAAAAAAACGACAAAAGAAATTATTGAAAATATAGAAATACAAAAATAAAAAGGGAATAAAAAAATTAGAGGCTAATCCAGAAGTTTTACTTCCGGGATAGCCTCTTTTAGATAAATATAAATTTTTTATAAATTACTAGAATAATATACCAGTTGTAAGAATTAACTCTTCAAATCCACCAGTAGAAACTTTTAGTTCAGAATATCCTCCAAAGTTACCTATAGGGTACTTCATTCCACCAACTATCTCAAGACCGATCTCGCTATCATCTGCTGAAGCCGAACCTATTTCTACTTTTACATAGTCATAACAAAGACCTCCACCAGCATAAAAAGTCATATTTTCTTTATCATGTCAATCTATTGACTAATTACTATTAATGATAGTATAATTGAAGTAGAAAATAGAAAAAAAGAGGTGCAATGGATGGCTAGAAAAATAAAAATACTGGATGAAAGTATATCAAATATAATAGCAGCAGGTGAGGTGGTTGAAAATCCGGCTTCACTTGTCAAAGAGTTGGTGGAAAACAGCCTAGATGCAAACGCTGATATGATAAAGATACAGATAAAAAAATCCGGAAGATATGTAAGGGTAGTAGACAATGGAACCGGTATGTCAAAAGAAGATGCTTTTTTGAGTATAGAAAGACACGCAACCAGCAAAATATATAAAAAAGAAGATATTTTTCAACTTCTAAGTTACGGATTTCGGGGCGAGGCGCTGGCAAGTATAGCAGCCGTAGCAAAATTGAAAATAAAGACTAAGACAAGTAATGACAGAGTTGGTACATTAATTTGTGTGAATACTGGAAATATAAGCAAGGTCGATGAAGTGGCAATGAATGATGGCACAGAAATAGAAGTAAAGGACTTATTTTTTAATACTCCAGCTCGATTAAAATTTTTGCGAACGAAAAACACCGAATATTCCAAAATAAAAGATATAGTATTGAAAGAAGCTTTGGTAAACTACAATGTAAGTTTTTCACTAGAATTTGATGGAAAAGAGATATTACGTACTAGTGGCAAGGGTATAGAAAATACTATACTAGAGCTTTTTGGAAAAAACATTTTAAAGAATTTGATGAAATTTGAGCATGGTTATATAGGAAATCCAAGTCTTACGCGTAGTAGTCGTGATTATATTTTTACATATTTTAACAAAAGATATGCAAAAGCTAAAATAGCAGAGAAGGCAGTAATAGATGCATATTACACGAAGTTGGAAAAGAACAGATATCCATTTGCAATTGTATTTTTCGAAGTGGATCCCGCCAAGATAGATGTAAATGTGCATCCATCCAAAAAGATAGTTAAGTTTTCGAATGAAATGAATATATACAAGGACATATATGATAGTATTCTAGAGTCTTTTGGTGAAAATGAAAGAAAAAACATGCCGGAATTAGACTTTGAAAAAAAAGAAAATACATCACAGACTAATGCACAAGAATTGAAACCGCTTATGGAAAAAAATGAGATATCACCGGCGAAAGATGTGAAACTTTTTACCGATACTAATTATTTAGTCAAAGATACAAACTATAAAAGAGATATTGAGAGTTCAGATGAAATTGGTATATATAAAGTAAAAGAAGAAAACGATACAAGCTATAATAATACTGCAAGTAAAAGTTTTTTTGAAAAAAAAGAGGAAAAACAGCAAATTAATCCAATAGAAGAGTATAAAATACTTGGACAGCTAAATAATATGTATATTATGGTAGAGACAAAAGATAGTTTAGAGATATATGATCAGCACATTGTGCACGAACGTATACTTTATGAAGAACTAAAGGAAAAATTTTATTCTACAAAAGTTTACAAGCAAAATTTATTGGTTCCTTTAGTTTTAAACTTAGATTACAGACAAAAAGATTTACTTATGCAAAATATTGATTTGTTTGAAAAGTTTGGCTTCAAAATTGAAGAATTTGGCGAGAGCGAGATAATAATAAGAACTGTACCGCTCTTTGATTTTCGAAGTGGAATAAAGGATATATTTGACTATGTGCTTGGACAATTGATTAGTGAGAGAAAGGTAAATGATATACGTGAAAGTATAATTATATCAATGTCATGCAAAGGAGCTATAAAAGCAGGTGAAAAATTGAACTTTGATGAGATGGAAAAGCTGATAAAACGCTTACATGAAATAGGTAACTATACATGTCCACATGGACGACCGATAATTGTAAATGTCGCATTTGACAGTATTGATAAAATGTTTAAAAGGAAATGAGGGGACTTTATTTATGGATGACAATATAAATGAACAGTTATTTTTTTTTACAGAGATTACCTGCCCTGTATGTGGTGAGAAATTTCAAGCAACGAAAACAAAAGTAAAAGTAAAAGACAATATGCCTATTGCATATGAAACCTACCTTGTACCAGTATATCCAAGTGAGTCGGCCAATCCATTATCATATGAAATAGATGTATGTCCTAACTGTGCTTATGCTGCATTTCATAAGGACTTCAAAGAAAAAAATACAGAGTATGCAAGCATAGTTAAAAGCTTTTTTTATGACATAAAAAAATTAATGCAAAATGCAGACTTTACTTTAAAGTATAGAACTTACGCAGAAGCTAGAATTGCTTATATTGCGGCAGCTTTTATTTACGAAAAAGCAACAGAAAAAGACTATATAAAATTAGGAAAATGCTATATAAGAATTGCATGGTATTCCAAAGAACTGCGAGATATAGGTTTTTATAGAAAAGCATTGACTAAAGCACAAAAGACTTATGAAAAGGCTTATAATGAATTGGATGACTTTAAATTGGGAAATATACTACTATATCTCATAGCAGTAATATATCTGGAATTAGGTGACTTTGAAAGTGCAGTACCGTACTTCAACAAGATAAATGGAGATCAAAAAGCGAAAAAAATACCGGAGATCAAAGAACAATTAGAAGAACAAACTTTGTATTTGCGAGAAAAATTAAAAGAAATAAACGAAGAGATGAAAGATAAGTCAGACGAAGAGAAGAAAAGAGCGAAAATAAAACGAAAGAAAGCTGTGCAGGTGGAGGAATATATAGAACCGTTTGGTGTAGAATTAAGTAAATTAAAAGCACGAGATGACGCTGAAAATAATGAGATAGCTTCAAATGAAGTAAAGAAAAAAAAGATGATGATTGTGGATTATTCGAAATTGTCAGGTAAGACTATCGAAAAGGCAGTAGCAGATTACTGTGAAGTAGTCAGTATATGTGAATTTGGAGTAAAAGCCATAGCTGAATTTACAAAGCACAAACCGGATATTGTGAGTATAGAAACAGATATGCCTGATATCGATGGATTGACTATTTTACAACAGATAAAAGATATATCAGATGTAAGAGTAATAATGATAACAGGCAATCAAAATAGCGCTGTGATAAAGGAGGCGATCTCAAAGGGTGCAGACGCTTATATTTTGAAACCACTTGACAAAGAAAAATTATTAAGTATAATAAAAAAGGGTTGATTTTTCTAGAAATAAATGATATACTAACGGCGTTTTAGAAGGGAAGCTGTAATTTATGTTAAATATAAATCTTATATGTATTGGCAAGATAAAAGAAAAATATATTTTAAATGGTATAAGTGAATATCAGAAAAGACTAAAAGGATATGTGGCTTTCAAAATATTTGAGTTAAAAGAAATTGGGAACGATAAAAATAGAGCTGTATCAATTAATAAAGAATCAAGCGATATATCAAATCTTCTAAAAAAAATAGGGAATGCCCATACCGTCCTATTGGACATAAATGGGAAACAATATAATTCAGAAGAATACGCAAAGGAGATTGAAAAATTGCAAGTCAATGGTATGAGTACCATAAACTTTATAATAGGTGGGTCCTACGGTGTTTCTGATGAATTGAAAATAGAAGTTGACAGCACACTTAGTTTTTCAAAGTTTACTTTTCCTCATCAGCTAATGAGATTTATTTTTATGGAACAGTTGTATAGATGGATAAGCATAATAAATAATAGCAAATATCATAAGTGAGGTGGATACAAATGTATTCTGTAGGAGAGACATTTTTTTATGAAATTGATAGTGAGGAAGTCGAACTGCATGTTATAGGTGATGCAATAATAAAAGGAAAAGAATATATAATAACTGAAGATGGTAATAACGAAAAGCAGATATTTGTGTATGATGAAGATGATGATGATGTAATATTAATAGATGATCCAGATATTTCTGATGACTTAATACAAAGTTGGCAATCGGAATATTATGGTACAATAGAAGAAGTAGGGTTGTGGGAAGAGGAATATGAAGAACAAGAAGATGATTTAGAACCTATTTCTGATGAATACTATATGGAGACAGACAGTTTTTTTGAAAAAGAGGAAGATTTCAATTCGTACATAGATGATTTAATGGACAAAGATGACTAACATAAAGTGCACTTGTAGCTCAGTGGATAGAGCAGCGGTTTCCTAAACCGTTGGTCGGAGGTTCAAGTCCTCTCAGGTGCACCATTATTTGTTATAGGAGCGAGAAAAGAATGTATTTTGATATCAAAAGTAAACGAAGTGATGGAAATTATAGCATGAGGTTTCGAGGGGGGAAAAGCAAAACTTTGGAATGCGATACCTACCAATATACTGACGAGCAGGGATCAAATGTCACTATAAAAGTATATGATGACATAATTGTCGTAGACAGAAAAGGAGAAACAGACTTGCAGCAAACCTTTGTAGAAGGCGAAAGTACAAGTTTTATATATAAAAATGCTTCATTCGAAACTGAAATGGAGATATTTACCGAATCGATTTACAAAAGCAATAATGGAATAGAGATAAGCTATAAACTTTATAATTATGGAAACGAAATAAATCAAATAAAGTTTAGTCTCAAAGAAAGGGGAAAATAATGCGTTTTAAAGTTACAATATTTATACCAAATAATGTGTTTTGTATGGAAAGAGAATTTGTTGCGGACAATCTTTATGAAGCAAACATAATTTCAAATGATATATTTAGAGAAGCTTTTCATAAATCGGGCAAGAAAAATGGAAATTTCTTTGTAGAGCAAATATAATTTGGGATTTGCTCTTTTGACTTTTTTGAAATGGGGGAAAAAAATTGAAAAAAATATTGTTTTTATTGATTTGTATGATGACAACCTATAGTGCTATAGCTGAAAATGGTGCAGAAATTCGTATTGAAAATAGGATAGTAGTAGGAAG
>CAZDNU010000212.1:0-1889 GCA_964506865.1 uncultured Fusobacteriales bacterium
ATAAATGAAAAAATTACTAACCTTTCAGGAGGAGAAAGGCAAAAAGTTTTTATAGCAATGGCTTTGGTAAGAGATACGCCAGTAATAATAATGGATGAACCAGTCACATACATGGACATACGAAATCAATGGGAACTTCTAAAAATTATGAAAGATTTAAGGGATGATATGAATAAAACTATAATTACTGTGTTTCATGATATTAATCATGCATTGGAGGTATCTGATATAATTTATCTTTTAAAAAAGGGTGAAATTTATAAAAGAGGTAAGCCTTTTGAGGTAATAACTAAAGAAAACTTGAAAGCAGTATATAACATTAATACATCTATACACAGCCGAACATGTAAAATAAAAAAATGTAAAAAGTTTTCTGTAATTCCAATTGAGGTAGAAGATTAAAAAAAATTAATACAAATGGAGGTTAAGAATGGAAAAAAAAATCAGAATTTTATTTATTGTACTGTTTATACTCGCTGGATATTCTTTATATGCGAATGAAAGTTATAAAAAACTTGAAGATCACATGGGAAATATTGTAAAAATGCGATGTAATCCAAAAAGGATTATCACGCTAAACTCTTCTATGATGGAAGGTTTATATGAGATAGGGATGGAACCGATTGCAAAGGTTGACGAGTATAAAATACGACAAAAGGGGATAAACTTACCCAGTATAGGTTCAAAACAAAATATTAATATTGAGGCGATTTACAGGTTAAATCCAGACTTAATAATAGCGAATGCAAGAAATCATGGAAATATACAAAGGTTACTAAAAGAAACAGGCGCGGCTGTTTATATGTATAATCCGTCTAAATTAGGGGAAAGGCCATTCTATGATATTGCTATATTTTTGGCAAAGCTTTTTGATTGTGAAGAAAAATCAACAGAATATGTACAAAAATTGAATTTATTATCTGAAAAGTATAAAAAGAGGATATATATGCAAAAAAGTATAAAAACTGGTCTTATTATTGAAAATATTGATAATCTCACTGTATATCAAAAAGATACAGCGTATGGAACAATAATGGATTCGTTAGGTATAAAAAATATTGTACCAGATAATATGTTAGGGAACAGTAAAGATGCTGCAATTAATTTTAGTATTGAAAATATTTACATTAGTAATCCGGATATAATTCTTATTACAGCCCATTCAAACAAGGAAAAAAGCAACACAAAAGTAATTGAAAATATAAAAAAGGATTCTATTTGGAAAAACTTAAAAGCCGTTAGAAATAACAATATAAAAATACTCCCCTTTAAAGCACATCCTGGAAGGGTAAAAAAAGATGATTTTATCAAAATTATGGCCGAAACGATTTTATCGAATTAACTTTAATATTTAGGAAGGCATAAAATGATGGAAGTATACATAAATGAAAAAAAGTTAGTGAAAAAGCATCGAAGAAAAATATTTATTATAATATTGACGTTATTTATAATGATTTTTATAGCGTTTTATTCTATAAAAGTTGGAACTATGACTTTTAGTCTGATGGATATATTCGAAGGCATTTTCAAAAAATCTAATGAAAATATTAATGTACATATAATTAAAAATATACGAATTCCAAGAATTCTAACAGGCATCTTAGCAGGAATGAACTTGGCTGTTGCAGGTGTTTTGCTGCAGGGAATATTAAAAAATCCTATGGCCTCTCCAAATATTATAGGAGTAAATTCAGGAGCAGGACTATTAGCTATAATTATGATGATTTTTTTTCCGTTAGAAACAGAATTATTTTCTATTTCTGCATTTTTAGGAGCATTTATTACTTCAGTATTAATATACGCTTTATCATATTTTAATGGAAATAAAAACGCTAATATAATATTGGCAGGAGTTGCAATCTCTTCACTTTTTACATCGATGACTTCTG
>CAZDNU010000213.1:0-2973 GCA_964506865.1 uncultured Fusobacteriales bacterium
GATTGGCAGCCCCTAATATATTTGATGTAGATCTATAATTTTGTTCTAGTTTTATAAGAGTTGTCCCCTTATAATCAAATTCAAAGTTTAGAATATTTCGTATATCCGCTCCACGAAAGCCATATATACTTTGATCTTCATCACCTACTACACATATATTTTTATATTTCGATGCTATCATGTTTATAATGTCATATTGTATTTTGTTTGTATCTTGATACTCATCAATCATTATGTATTTATACTTATCTTGAATTCTTTCTAATATCTCTTTATTTTCCAATATTTTTTTTGTGTTTACAAGTATGTCTGAAAAATCCATGGAATTATTCTGTCGCAGCTCTTTTTGATATGCTACATATAATTTGGCAACCGTTTCTTCATATATTCCACTTGCCATAGCTTCATAGTCATTTACATCTATATCCTGCTCTTTTAGATGAGATATCTTTGATACAATACGTGACGCTTTATAATTCTCCGAATTTAAATTATAATCTTTTATAAGTCTTTTTAAAATACGTCTTTGATCTCCGACGTCATATATATTAAAATTACTTGCGTATCCTACTTTTTCTCCATACTGTCGAAGCAATCTCACTCCAAAGGAATGAAATGTAGATATTGTCATAGTTTTGGCTGCTTCACCTACTAATTTTCCTATTCTATTTTTCATCTCTTGAGCTGCTTTATTTGTAAATGTCACAGCTAAAATCGACCAAGGTGATATATTTTTTTCTTCGATCATGTACGCAATACGATGTGTCACAGTTTTAGTTTTACCACTACCTGCGCCTGCTAATATCAACAATGGACCTTCAATTGTCATAGCCGCTTTTTTCTGCTCCGGGTTAAGCTCATTTAATACATTCATATCTTTTTTCTCCTTTTTTTCTTTTCTATCTACATTATTTTCCATTCTTACAATCTACATAATTATATCATATCTGCTTTGGTATTTCAATAGCGAAAACTTAAGCACATTTATCTATGCTATCCAAGTACATCTGATATACTTCCCAAAAAATATTTACTGTCAAATTAATAGAAGACAACCATTCCATTATGATTTTTTAGATTTTCTTTTTCAATCACTCGTATATTAGAACTATCTTGTCCAAATATTTTTAAATATTTTTTTATTAATTCACCTTTTTCTTTGTTACTTTGGTCTTTGCCTTTTTCATATATACATATTTTTATGCCTATGTCTTCAAAATCATTTAAAAACTTTACAAACTCTTTTAATTGTCCGCTCGAATCAATTTGTATATTTTTATCTTCAAAATTGATATACGGCAGAAATATTTTTCCATTTGTAATTAAGTTTTCTTTTATTTCATGATAGCTATAAAAATTATTTTCTTTTACTTTCGATTCAATAGCTATGATTCTATAATTTGACTGATCTACACTCAGATGACACCATGTATTGTTAAACACAAATACCAGTTCATCTTCATCTTGATAATGTAAGTCTCCTCTATTTTTTTTCACAAAATCAGTATAGTATCGTAGCAATTTCTCAATGTTTTCTACGGTTCTATTATCAGCCTCATATTTGTAGTAATAATATTTCCCTTCTTTTTCGATGTATTCACCATAGATACTACTATGCTCACTATAAAATTCATATACACCATTCATTTTCTTTTCATAATATGACAATTCATAACCTGGTACTGGCGAAAAAATTATATTTTCTTCTGAAAAAATTGATATATTTATCAAAGAAAATACCAGAATTATTATCACTTGTCTAAAGTTCATCTATTCCACTCCCGTTATCTCATTTTGATTCAAAAAAATCAATTTTCTATGCTCATCACAAGCCCTATTCTACCACTTTCATCTTTTTTATCCTCTTCATCAAACAAAAGTCTCGACTTTTCTACGCCAAATAATATCAAGTATTCTCGAATTACATTCGTTCTTTCAAAATTCATTTTTTTCCCCTGATCTGATAAATACTTAAGTTTAACTATTTTCTGTTTGTTTTTCAGTAATAACTTCAATATTTCATCCATTTGTTCTATACTTTCTACGTCCATAACACTTGTATTTTCTACAAACTTTACTTGTTTTAGGAATATTTTTTTATCATTATTCAATTTTTTGTCCAAATTTTTTGATAATGTATATTTTTTGTTGATTCTATCACTTTCATCAGTAAACTTTATAATAGCATATCCAGGCTCTGTATACAAAGCAATCCAAAAATTTCCCTTTTTAAATATAATCTCGCTTTTACTACTAGCTACTATTTCAAAATTTAAATCAGATAGAGCTATTTTGTAATTTTCTTGTATCTCCTCGCCAGATATTTTTTTATCTAATGTGCCGTTTTCTCTTAAATTTTCAAATTTGTATTCATAATATTTTCCTTTTACTTTTCGATAATTTCCTTTCCCCACATAATAATTATACAGATAGTTTTTTTCCACACGATAGGCTGTCAATTTAAAATCATTTATTCCTTGCCTTAATTTATCAGAAAGCTTTTCCACTTTTGTATCAAAAAATAATTTGCGCTCAAATTCATTTTCCTCTATCACATTGATAGTATACATACCATTACCGGACAAGACATGGCCCCATCGATTTTCAATTTGAAAAACCATTTGATCTTCATTTTCAAATACAATTTTCCCATTTATATCCAAGATAGCTTCCTTGAAATTTTTCAAAATCTCTTCATACGAAAAATTATAATCCAGTTTTTTTGTCTCATTTATTTTTTCAAAGTATAATCGTACATATCTTCCTTTTATTTTTTTGGTTTTTAAAGTCTCAAATTCTTTCCGTATCGGAAAATCATAGCTAGAAAAGTTTGATTTTTCTTTTTTCTTTAATGTGAAGCCAGATATTTTAAATATATCGTCCAGCTCGTTTTCCCCACCAAAATCAATTGTAAATATTTTTTCAAATGCTTTTTTTTTTACATAATGAATTTCATAATAACCTTCTTTTGCT
>CAZDNU010000214.1:0-1517 GCA_964506865.1 uncultured Fusobacteriales bacterium
CAGAAAAAGGGGATAAATTATACAAGCTTGTGGGAATACCTATATTATATAGGGGCATGGTGATTGCTATAGTCTTTCTAAAACCTATAAAAGAATCAGTTGAAAGAGATAATTTCATATTAAAAACAATAACAGGACAAGCTGCTTTTGCGGTGGAAAATGCAAAAATGTTTGAAAAGATAAAAAAACAGGGAAAAGAATTAGAAGTAATGTTTGAGGAATTAAAAACAATAGAAAACTTAGTTTCGATTGTTTATACCGAACAAGACGAGCGCAAAGCGGTTGATTATATTTTAAATCTAATAACTTCCGAAGAATTACTAAACTACAAAAAAGCAATATATTTAAATTATGATGATGAAACAAAGTATTTAATAGGTAGCAATTACGTATATAACTTTTCTACCAAAAATATGGATACAAATATCAAAAAGAAGGAAATAAAAAAAGAGTATAGTAGAGTGACATTGGGGAAAGAGGAAAGTGAAACAAGTATAAATGATATCAAAGTAAGAGCAAGTGAAAGTGAAATAATTAGGAAGGTAATAGAAGATAAAAAGATTGTTAATTCGATGGAACTAAAAGATAATGAAAAAAAACATATACAAATAGGAGATATTGAATTTAAAAATTATTCAATCTTGCCTATTTATTATTTACAGAATTTATATGGTGTGCTCGTGCTAGAGGCAGCAGAACAAGATAATGCCAGAAACATACAAAATAGGACGGAAATATTGAAAATATTTGCTTCGAATTTGTCGATATATTTAGAAAATATAAAACTATCTCAAAAAGCAATGGAAAAAGAGAAACTGGAAACGATGGTTCGTCTAGCGGAAGCCATAGTGCATGAGGTAAGAACTCCTCTAGTTGGAATAAAAGGTTTTGCGAATATAGTAAAAAATAAATATCAAGACAAAGAAAGTAAAAATAAAGTTGACCCTGAAAATATAATAAAGTACATGAATTTAATAGAAAAAGAAACCAAAAGAATAGACGAGATGGCTGTAGAGTTATTGGATTATGCTGGGCGAGAACGATATAAATATAAAACAGAAAATGTAGACATAACAAAAAGTATAAGCAATACACTAGAAAGCCTGGAAGAAGAAATAAACGTAAACGAGATAGATGTCATATATAATGAAGAAAAAGAATATTATATCAAAGGGGATACTAAAAAGTTAGAAGTGGTACTAAAAAATATAATAAAAAATAGTCTAGAAGCAATTGATTACCAAAAAGATAAAAATTATATAAAAATCGCAATAAGCGAAGACAAAGAAAATGTAAAAGTGATAATAGAAGATAATGGAGTTGGAATTCCAAGTGAAATATTGGAAGATATATTTAAGCCTTTGGTGAGTACTAAGATACAAGGAACAGGGCTAGGGCTAAGTATAGTAGAAGAAATAATAAAAAAACAAAAAGGAAAAATATTGATAGAAAGCCAAGAAAAACAAGGATCTAAGACGACACTGTTACTAAAAAAAGCAAAAAAAGTAAAAAAAGTT